>NZ_LOQG01000011.1 GCF_001517835.1 Caviibacter abscessus | reverse complement strand
AAAAAGCTTTAGGTATTGGTATAAATTCGCATGCTAAAAGTAAAAATTCAATATCAATAGGTAATAGAGCAAATGTATATGAAAATGCAGAAAATGCAATATCAATAGGAAATAGTACAATAGCTCAAGGTAAAGATTCTATTGTAATTGGAAAAAATTCACTTTCTGAAGGGAAAAATACAATATCAATAGGAAATAAAGCTAAAGCATATGAATCAGCTGAAAATGCGATAGCAATAGGAAATAATGCAGTAGCTCGAGGTAAAGATTCAGTTGTAATAGGAAAAGATTCATTTTCTGAAGGAAAAAAAGCAGTATCAATAGGATATTTAGCCAAAACATATAAAAATGCAGAAAATGCAGTATCAATAGGGAATAATACAGGAACTAGTGGTAAAGATTCTATTGTAATGGGAATAAATGGAACTATTAATGAAGGTGCAGAAAATAGCATTTTAATAGCAAAAACTGGGTCTATAAGTTCAAAAGATTCATTTGCTATAGGAAATAATGTTAATGTTTCTACAAATGCACAAAATTCATTTTTATTAGGAAGAGAGTTAGTGTCTAATGCTAGAAATACAATGCTAATAGGTTATAAAAATAAAGCAGAAAATAATGCAGAAGAAGCCCTTATTATAGGAACAGATTCACGTACAACAAAAAATAAAGCAGTAATAATAGGGATTAAAAGTACGATTAATGGAGAAAGCAGTACAGCTATAGGGAATGAAATAGTTGGAACAAAAGAAAATTCTGTATATTTAGGATATAAAACAAAAGATGCAAATAGTAGCGTTTCAAAGGAAATGAACGAATACTCAAATGACATGATAGGCACAACAGTTTTAACATTTAAAGCAGGTAAACCATTAGGAATATTTAGTGTAGGATCTGTGGGTTATGAAAGAAGAATACAAAATGTTGCGGCAGGTTGGATAAATCAAGATAGTACAGATGCAATAAATGGTTCACAACTTTATGCAGTAGCTAAAGTTCTAGATGATTTAAGTAATATAGCAGTAAAATATGATAACAAGGAAAAGACAAAAATAACATTAGCTGGAAATGACGGAACTACAATAGATAAAGTAAAAACTGGAAAAGTTTCAGCAACTTCAAAAGAAGCTATAAATGGAAGTCAGTTATATGATGTTAAACAAAAAGTTGATAAGAATACGCAGGATATAGAAAAAAATAGGAATGCAATAGCAAGTAATAAGACACAAATTGACGTAAATAAAGAAAATATAGCGACAAATACAAAAGATATCGTAACAAATAGAGAAGGAATAAATAAAAATAAAGAGTCTATTGCAAAGAATATGACAGAAATAGTAAGTAATACAGCTAAAATATCTGCAATTGAAAATGAATTAAAAAATAAAGGAAGTGTAAAATCAGAAACATTAAAACTTTCAGGAAATGATAAGAGATTATTTGGAAACGAAGATCTTACAATAGAGTTAAAAGAAAATTCAATAGAAGAAAAGCATTTAAATGAAAATTTAAGAAACAAAATACAGAATATGTTAACAAAAGAAAGTATTAAAGAAATTTCTGACAAAGTTGAAAAGAATACAAAAGAAATAAAGGAAATAAAAGAAGAGTTAAAAACAACAAATGAAAAAATAGAGAAAAATACAGAAAAAATACAAAAATTAGATGATATAGCTGTAAAATATGATAGTACTGCAAAAGATAAAATAACTTTAGGTGGTACTACACATAACCCTGTAACGATAACAAATCTAGCAAATGGAACGAAAGACAGTGACGCAGTAAACTATAATCAATTAAAAGATATAGTAAATGGAGAAATACAAGCGGGAGAAACAAGAGGAGTATCAGGAGATAAGATACATAAGGAATTTTTAAAAGTAAGAGAAGAAGCAAAAGAGATGTCAAAACAACTAAGTGGAGGAATAGCAACGACAATGGCAATGGCAAGTATTCCACAAGTAGGAGATAATAAGTTATTTTCAATAGGAGCAGGAGCAGCCTATTACAATAAACAAGGAGGATTTGCTCTTGGAATAAGTGGAACAGAGCCATCAAATACCTTTATATATAAACTAAGTGCAGGAATAGACACACAAAAGATATTTGGAGTATCAGCAGGATTTAATATTAACTTTGTAGATAATACTAAAAAAGCATCAGTTGTAAATAATAATAAAGCATATGTTTATGATAATAAATTAGCAGATAAAATTACAAAGCTTGAAAAAGAAAATGAAGCGATAAAAAATGAAAATAAATCAATGAAAGATAGAATAACAGCTCTTGAAAATAAGATAGGTCAAAGTGTATCAAGCTTTAAAGAAAAATTATACATAATAGATCAGTTTATAAATAATAAATATATACCAACAAAAATACAAATAGAGAAATTAAAAGCAATAGTAAAAGAAATAAATGAAAGATATACAGATAGAATAATAGATATAACAGGACATACAGATACAACTGCAAGTGAGAGATATAATCTTGAGTTAGGATTAAAGAGAGCAAATAAGGTATCAGATTTATTGATAAGCTTAGGACTTAAAAATCCACAAAACATAAGAAAAGTATCAAGTTATGGATTTAATAATAAAGTAAATAGTAATTTATCTTCAAATAGAAGAGTAGAAATAACAATTAAGTAAAAAAACATAAGGCTATCATGTACTAGGTATGTGATAGCTATTTTTAATTATATGTGTTAAAATTAAATACAACTTTGTAGGAGGAGATTACAAATGTTTAAATATATAGCTAAAGAAAAATATAGGATATTATTAGTTTCTTTTATAGCTTTAGTGCTTGCAGTATTAAATATATTGCCTTTTGACATGTTTGGAAATATTGTTGATGGAGTAAATAATAAAACACTGACTTTAAATGAAGTTATAACTAGTGTATCAATAATGCTAGGGTCTGCAATTTTTTATTATCTTATAAATGCAGCAAATGAAATGATTACTTTTAGGGGTCAAGTTAAATATGAATACTATTTTCAAAATGCAATTTTGAAAAAAATATTAACACAAACACCGCAATATTTTAATAAAATTAGCATTGGAACTGTAATGGGAAGAATAACTTCTGATGCAATAGAATATGTACCTAATTTGTTTGGTTGGGGACTTTATTGTTTTCAAGAGGGAGTAATAAGAGTAATAGTTATATTTATTTTTATCATGCAAAAAATAGATTACAAATTTGCAATATTAATAAATCTACCATACATAGTTGTAACATTAATAATTATTACAAGAAAAAGAAAATATCAGTATCAATATAATGAAATGGGAAAAAGCTTTGATAAAATTTCTAAAAAGACGCTTGAAACTATTAAAGGAATTAGAATAATAAGAGCATATAATATGTTATCTAAAGTTAGAAAATCATACATTGAAAATTTAAAAGTATATTCTAAAAATAATCTTGATTATTCAATGAATGGAACATATTCGCATGCATTAAATATTGTAGGAACAGCATTTTCATATTTTTTCCTTATTATTTATGGATATTATTCATATGCAAATGGTAGCATAAGTTTTGGAGATTTGCTTGGTATTTCACTTACAATGACTTTATTAGCTTGGCCTTATACAGTTTTAGCTTTTTTTATAAATGTTGTATTTGAGTCTAATATTGGTCTTAAAAGAATAAATGAAATTTTAAATGCAAAAACAGTTGTAGATGAGCAGTATGGAAATAAGACTTTCAAATTTGATTCAAAAATAGAATTTAGAAACTTTAGTTTTTCATACGATGATAAAGAAACGCTAAAAAATATTTCTTTTGATATACAAAAAGGGCAAACAATAGGAATAATTGGTAAAACTGGAAGCGGTAAAACAACTTTAATTAAACAATTATTAAGATTATATGATACAAATGGTGGAATATATATAGATGATGTTGATATTAGAGAATATGATATAAAACAACTTAGAAATAGTTTTGGATATTCTCCTCAAGAATATTACATATTTTCTGACACAATTAAAAATAATATATTATTTTACAGACCTCTTGAAGAAAAATTAGAACAATCCCTTATTTTAGCAGACTTAAAAAAAGATGTAGAAAATTTTGAAAAGGGGATTGAAACTTTAGTTGGAGAAAATGGAGTATCGCTTTCAGGTGGGCAAAAACAAAGAATGCAAATAGCAAGGGCAATAATATCAAATCCTGAAATACTAATATTTGATGATAGTTTATCTGCACTTGATACTAATACTGAAAAAAATATAATTCAAAATTTAAAAGATAATAGAAATGGTAAAACTAATATTATTATATCTCATAGAATATCAAGCCTTATAGATGCTGATAAAATTGTAGTTTTAAATCAAGGTAAAATAGAGAACATAGGTACACATGAAGAATTATTAAAAGTTTCTGCTTGGTATAAAGGATTATATGAGTATCAAATGAAAAAAGGAGATAATATTGAAAGAGAAAAATCATTTACTTAGTTTTTTTAAGTATATAAAGTTTGCAACAAAAGAGTTTGTTGTAGGGTTGATATTTGTTGTAATTGGTATATCCACTGAAATAGTAACAGTTAAAATAATATCAAATATTTTTAAAGATGATTTAGCAAAATTAGATAAAAATATAGTGCTTGCAATAACTTTTAAATTAGCATTGATTTATTTAGGAATTAAAATGGCAGAGGCATTTGCTATAATAATGAGAAAATATCTGCTTGTTAAAGGTTCAAATGTAATACATTATAATATACAAAAAATGGTGTACGACCATGTCCAAGCATTACCTATAGAGTATTTTGATAATATTCCAGCAGGATCTGTACTGTCAAGAATAACATCAGATGTAAATCAGATAAGAAACTTTTTTAGATCTACGGTTATAGACAGTTTAGTTACGATATTTAAGGCTACTATTTTATACGCAATAATGCTATATATAGATTATAGACTTGCCCTTATATTTCTAATATTTGTTCCTTTTGTATTTTTATTACAAACTGTAAATACAAAAGTAGAATACCCTTATTTAGTAAAAATGAGAAAAGAAAATTCTCTTTGTTCAGGTATTGCAAATGAAATGTGTCAAAATTTAGAAGTAATAAAAGCATTTAATAATGAAGAAAAAGTTTTAAATAATTGGCAAAATCATGCTAAGAAAAAAAGAAAAGCTCAAGATATGATAACTTATATAGAATCACTTTCACAGCACAATGCTTTTGATTTGCTTAGAATATTTGTAAACTTAACTATTATTTTCTATTTTATATATTCAAATTATAATAATCTTAATTTAATAACTGTGCCGAATACATTATTATTTCTATTTTACAGTTCATATATTTTAAATGAAGTTGCAGTTTTAACAACTAATTTATCTGTTTATACAAGAGCAAAAGGTGCTGCAAAAAATTTAAAAGATTTATTGGAACTTAAAGTTGAGAAAAAGAATGGTCAAGAAATTATTGAAGATTTTAAGGCAAATATTAAATTTGAAAATGTAAGCTTTTCATACAAAGAGGATAATTATGTATTAAAA
Organism: Caviibacter abscessus; assembly: GCF_001517835.1. Classification (NCBI taxonomy): domain Bacteria; kingdom Fusobacteriati; phylum Fusobacteriota; class Fusobacteriia; order Fusobacteriales; family Leptotrichiaceae; genus Caviibacter; species Caviibacter abscessus. Next base: position 231,425 of record NZ_LOQG01000011.1, on the reverse strand, counting down.
GACATTAATTTAGAAATAAAGGAAAATGAAACTGTTGCATTTGTAGGTCATACAGGAAGTGGGAAATCAACTATAATGAATTTGTTAATTAAATTTTATGAAAATCAAAAAGGAAATATTTATATAAGCGGGAAAAATTTAAAAGATATAGAAAATGATTTTATAAGATCAAAAATGGCAATAGTTTTACAAGATTCTTTTCTTTTTGAAGGTACTATATTATCTAATATATCAGAAGATAAAGCATATTCACAAAAATGTTTAGAACTTGTAGGAGCAAAATATTTATTAGATGAAAGAGGTATTGATGCGAAGGTGTTAATTGATGGAAGTAATTTTTCAACAGGAGAAAAACAACTGATATCTTTTGCAAGAGCATTAGCATCTAATCCTAGTATATTAATTCTTGATGAAGCTACAGCAAATGTAGATAGTAAAACGGAGCAAAAAATACAAAAAGGAATAGAAGTTTTAAGTAAAAATAGAACAACGTTAATAATAGCACATAGATTATCAACTATAAAAAATGCTGACATGATATATGTATTAGATAAAGGTAAAATAATTGAAAAAGGAAATCATAATGAACTTGTGAACTTAAATGGAATATATAAATCTATGTTAGATAAAGATAAAAATGACAAAGAAAAAGAATTTTAAGATAAAAAAATGTACCAGGTAAAGTTACTTGGTATATTTTTTATTGACTTTTAAAATAAATCAAGGTATTAATTATTATGCGATTTATAATAAAAAGGAGTTGTTTATATTGGAAAAATTATCTAATTATTATACTAAACTTATTGTTCTGATATTAATATCAATATTTAGTATTTTTACTTATTCTAAACAAGAAATACCTGAAAATAAAACAAAAATTATTGTACATTATCAAAAATCTGAAGATAAAAATTGGGATTTATGGATATGGCCTAAAGATATGGGCGGGAAAGAATACAAATTTACAAAAAAAGATAAATTTGGAGAAGTTGCTGAAATTGAATTGGACGGTAGATTTGATAAGGTAGGTTTCATAGTTAGAATACCTGACTGGAGTAAAAAAGACGTTGACAAAGACCGTTATATAGATGTAAAAGATGGTTTTGCAGAAGTATGGTTAAAATCAGGAGATGAAAAAGTATATACGACTAATATTGATAGAGTATTAAAACCTGAAAAAGATAAGACAAAGTTATTAATCCATTATCAAAAATCTGAAGATAAAAATTGGGATTTATGGATATGGCCTAAAGGTCTGGATGGTAAAGAATACAAGTTTGATGATGTAGACAGTTTTGGATTAATTTCTGAAATAGTATTAGATGGTAATTATAAAGAAGTTGGATATATAGTAAGAACTCCTGATTGGAGCAGTAAGACTGCTGATAGATATATAAAAGTAGAAAATGGAGTAGCAGAGGTATGGTTAAAATCAAAAGATCCTAAAACTTATTATGAAAATCCTGATGCTAAACCTAAAAGTTATGATAAATTAAGTGCAGTTGTTATTTATAAAAGATATAAAAAAGATTATAGTAATTTAAAACTTAAAATTACAGGAAGTAAGAAAGTATTTAACTTTAAAAAAGTTAAAGATTATGCAAAAGCAGAAGTTGAAATTAGTGGAAAAGATTTACAAAAATTAGAATTTTCAATTTTTTCTATAAATAAAAAGAAGATAATTTCAGATTTAGATACTAGAGTTATTACTAAATTTGATGATAAAGGACATGCAACAGTTTATATAAACCAAGATGATAAAACAGTTTATTATTCAAAAGAAAAAGCTGATAAGAAAAATGAAATTCTTAGTGCTACAATAGATGATTTAAACAGTATAACAATTGAAACAAATAAACCATTTAGTTTACCTAAACAAATTAAAGTTGGAAATAAAAAAATAAAAAGTGTAACAGTTGTAAAAGGTAATAACATTCAAACAAATAAAATTAAAGTAGTTTTTGCAAAAGAATTAGATTTATTTGAGAATTTAACTGTAAAATTAGAAAATTTTGGCACTAAAAAAGTAATTTTAGGACGTGTAGTAGAAAGTAAATCATTTGACGAAAAGTTTTCATATGATAAGGAATTGGGAGCAATGTATACTGAAAACAGTACAACATTTAAAGTATGGGCTCCAACTGCTACAAAAGTAAATTTATTAATTTATGGAAATGACAAAAAAGTTAAAAATACAATTAGTATGAAAAAAGAAGAAAAAGGTGTATATAGTGTAACTCTTGATGAAAATCAATTAGGAACTATATATAACTACGAAGTATATTTTGGTGAAAAATCAAATATAGCAGTAGATCCTTATGCAAAATCAACAACAGTTAATGGAGAACACTCAGTTGTTGTAAATCCAAAACCAAGTGATATTAAATTTACTTCTTCTAAAAACCCTATAATTTATGAACTACATGTAAGAGATTTATCAAGCTATAGTGATAGTGGCATAAAAAATAAAGGTAAATTTTTAGGTCTTACAGAAAAAGGAACTAAAACAAAAGATGGTCAAATAACAGGTTTAGACTATATTAAATCTTTAGGTGTAACTCATGTTCAACTTTTACCTATCTATGATTTTAGTAAGTATTCTGTTGATGAAAATAATCAATTTGAAAAATATAACTGGGGATATGATCCTGTAAACTATAATACACCTGAGGGAAGCTACAGTACAAATCCTAATAACCCTAATACAAGAATTAAAGAGTTACAACAATTAGTAGATGAGTTACATAAAAATAATATTGCTGTAATAATGGATGTTGTATATAATCATGTGTTTAGTGTAGGAGAACATAGCTTTGACAAAATAGTTCCTAATTATTTCTTTAGACATAATGAAGATGGTACATTAACTAATGGAACAGGTGTAGGAAATGATGTTGCAAGTGAAAGAGCAATGGCAAGAAAATTTATAGTTGATAGTGTTAAATATTGGGCAAGCACATATAATTTAGATGGATTTAGATTTGATTTAATGGGTATTCTTGATGTTGAAACTATGAAAACTGTAAGAGATGAACTATTAAAAATTAATCCTAATATCATAATTCTTGGAGAAGGTTGGGATATGGGAACTTTACCTAAAGAAGAAAAAGCTGCACAATATAACGCAAATAAACTTGACAATATTGCATTCTTTAATGATGACATAAGAGATGCGGTTAAGGGTTCAACTTTTGGTAAAATAGGAAAAGGATTTGCAAGTGGAGAAAAAAATCTTGAACAAAGAGTGTTAAATAATATTAAAGGTGGAGAAGGTATAAAAACATATATATCAGCTAATCAGCTTATACAATATGTTGAAGCACATGATAATTTAACTTTATGGGATCAACTTGAAAAAACAAATTCTGATGAAAGTGTTCAAGTAAGAATTAAAAGACATAAACTTGCTTCAAGTATAGTACTTCTTTCTGAAGGAATACCATTTATACATGCAGGTCAAGAGTTTGCAAGAACTAAACAAGGAAATGAAAATTCATATAATGCTTCTGATGAAATAAATAAACTTGATTGGAATAGAGCAAAAGAAAATAACGATATAGTTGAGTATATAAAAGAACTTATTGCAATTAGAAAAGATTATGATTTGTTTAATTTAAGCGATTATAAGAAAATAAATAAAGTATTTAAAACTATAGTTGCACAAGATCAAGTTGTAGCATATAGATTAAGTGATGATAAAAATAATATATATGTAATACATAATGCAAGCTTTAATGAAAAAGAGATAAATATAGAAAATGGTAAATATATAGTTCTTGTTAAAGATAATAAAGCAAATGCAAATGGAATTGAAAAGATAAATGTTAAAAATTCAAAAATTAAAATCAGTCCTATTTCAACTTTAGTTATTAAAAAAGTAAATTAATAAAAAAGAGTTACTCTCCTTTATTTTTAGGAGGTAACTCTTTTTACTTATTATTAACGAGTTCTATATCCTAATTCTAACCCTATATTTCCTTTACCATATCCTAGGAAACCACCAATATAAAATCCGTTTCTGTATTCAACACCTGTATTTATCTTAAATATTCCACTTGTTGTAGGTAGTTTTCCGTTAGTTCCATTGTTAGTTAAATAAAAATCTTTTTGAAACTTAAGTCCTCCTTCAGCTCCAAAATAAATCTTTTTATTATAATTTAATTTTTTCTTAGCATCAAATCTTAAAGTAACTCCTGCACCAACAGATGCAAAATGAATGGAACCATAATAACCTGCATTAATATCAAAAACAGGACCAAATCCTATTTCCCAATCATTACTAAATTTTGCAGTCCATTCAGGTTGTATTCCTATAGAAGCATCAACTCCAAGAAGTGAAGACAGTCCAAGAGAACCTGAAATTTTAACATTAGGTCTTCCTGTTTGTATATTTGCAAAAGATGCAAAAGTAATTAATATAGTAGACAATAATAATAATGTTTTTTTCATTTTAACAACTCACTTTCTATGTTAGTTTGTAGTATTTTATCATACTTATAAAGTAAATTTCAATTTTGCACGCTATACACTGAAAATCAATGAATAAGCGTGAAAATACAAAATAATTATGAATTTTTTATATTTTTTTATAACAAATATATACACCATAAAAGTTGTTGATAATTAGATATTATGTTGATATAATGAAAATAAAAAAGGAGATTTTTATGTATAATTTAGTTATGTTTACCAATGACAAATACAGATTATTAAAATTTCTATATGATAATCAAATACAAGTAAAAAAAGACAAATATATTCCATTATCACAACAAGAAATTGCAGATATGTTACATATTTCAAAAATGAAAGCAAATGGAATTATTAAAGAATTAAAATTAAATGATTGTATTGGTGTATATAAATCAATAAAAGGAAAGTATATTATTACTAAAAAAGGATTAGAAATTATAAACATCATTGAAGAAAAATTAGAAAATGAATAAGTTTATAGATAAATGTAAATAAAATTGATTTTTACTTTTAAAAGTAGTAGAATAAATGTGATTTTATTAATTTAGGAGAAATAATGGAACAATTTGATGTAATAGTTGTAGGAGCAGGACATGCAGGTGTTGAGGCTGCCCTTGCAAGTGCCAGATTGGGAGCCAAAACAGCACTTTTTAGTATTTATTTAAATACTATAGCTATGATGAGCTGTAACCCATCAATAGGCGGTCCAGGTAAAAGCCATTTAGTAAGTGAAATTGGTATACTTGGCGGACAAATGGCAACGCATATAGATAAATATAATTTACAGCTGAAACACTTAAATCATACGAAGGGACTAGCAGCAAGAATAACTAGAGCTCAAGCAGATAAATATTGGTATAGAATAAAAATGAGAGAAGTTTTGGAACATCAGGAAAATCTATCTATAATTCAAGGAAATGTATCAGAACTTTTAGTTTCTGAAAATAAAGTATATGGAATTGTTGATGAACTTGGTGTTAAATATATGGCAAAAGCGGTTATACTTTGTACCGGAACATTTTTAAATGGTCAATATATAATTGGAGATGTTAAATATAGTTCAGGTCGTGTTGGAGAAGTTGCAAGTGTAGATTTACCGACATCTCTTCAAAAACTTGGAATAGAACTTGATAGATATCAAACAGCCACACCTCCAAGACTTTTAAAATCATCAATAGATTTTAGTAAAATGACAAAACTTTATGGAGAAAAAGATCCAAGATATTTTTCTTATGAAACACAGCAAAAAGAAGAAAATCCATTGCCAACATATCTTACTTATACTACAAAACAAACTATTGAAGTAGCAAAAGAATTACTTAAGTATTCTCCTATAGTAACGGGGATAGTAAGTACAAAAGGACCAAGACATTGCCCGTCTCTAGATAGAAAGGTTATGAATTTTCCTGATAAATATGATCATCAAATCTTTTTGGAACAAGAAAGTATTGAAAGTGATGAAATATATGTAAATGGATTTACAACGGCAATGCCACCATTTGCACAGGAAAAAATGTTACATACAATATCAGGGCTTGAAAATGCTAAAATTGTAAGATATGGTTATGCAATAGAATATGACTATATTCCAGCACATCAGTTAAATTATACGATGGAATCAAAAATAGTAGAAGGACTTTATACCGCTGGAACTATAAATGGAACAAGTGGATATGAAGAAGCGGCAGCACAAGGATTTATTGCCGGAGTAAATGCAGTAAGAAAAATTAAAGGTCTAGATGAAATAATAATAAGAAGAAATGAAGGATATATTGGAGTTTTAATAGAAGATATTATAACAAAAAAGACGCCTGAACCTTATAGAGTATTGCCATCAAGGGCAGAATATAGACTTACTTTAAGACAGGATAATACTTTTTTAAGACTTCTTGAAATTTCTAAAAAAATTGGTCTTTTAAATAAAGAAGAAATTGAAAAGTTAGAAAAAATATCAAAAGACATTGATGACGAAATAGCACGATTAAAAGAAATTAAAATTTACCCAAGTCAAAGTACAAATGAAAAATTAGATAAAATATTAAAAGGAGCATCTCAAAGCGGTGTAGTAAGTGCTTTTGAGTTTTTAGCAAGACAAGAAATAAACTATGATAATTTATCTAATTTTATTGAAACAAAAAAATTACATACTTTAGCAATAGAACAAATAGAAATAAATGCAAAATATAGGGTATTTATAGAAAGAGAAAAAGAACAGATAGAAAAGTTTAAAAAACTTGAAAATACACCAATACCTGAAAACTTTAATTATGATAAAATACAAGGTTTAAGTAATATTGCAAGATCAAGCCTTAGTTATCATAAACCCAAAACAGTAGGACAAGCAAATAGAATAAGCGGTGTTACATATAACGATATAGTGTTACTTGTAGCGGGGTTAAAATAATAAATTTTGAAAGGAAATTACATTATGAAGTTAAATTATACTTATACAAGAAATTTTATTAAAGAAAGTGAAATTACAGCAATTAAACCTTTTGTAGAAAAAGCAAATGAGATATTGGAAAGTGGAACAGGAGCTGGATTTGATTTTTTAGGTTGGATAGATTTACCTACAAATTATGGTAAAGAAGAATTTAGTAGAATAAAAAAAGCAGCTGAAAAAATAAGAAAAGATTCTCAAGCTTTAGTAGTTATAGGTATAGGAGGATCATATTTAGGTGCAAGAGCTGCTATTGAATTTATAAAACCTACAGGATACAACCAAGTGGAAAAACCTGAAATATACTTTGTAGGAACAAATATTAGTGGTAATTATTTATCAGATATAATAAATTTAGTTAAAGATAAAGATTTTTCAATCAATGTAATTTCTAAATCAGGAACAACGACAGAACCTGCTATTGCATTTAGAATATTTAAAAAATTATTAGAAGAAAAATATGGTCAAGAAGAAGCTGCAAAAAGAATTTATGCAACAACAGATAAATCACGTGGGGCTTTAAAAACACTTGCGACACAAAAAGGTTATGAAACATTTGTTGTACCTGATAATGTTGGAGGAAGATTTTCAGTATTAACAGCAGTTGGATTATTGCCTATTGCTTGTGCAGGAATAGATATTGATGCTTTAATGAATGGTGCAGCAGATGCAAGTTATGATATGAAAAAAGATTTTTGTAATAATCCTTCTATGCAATATGCTGCAATTAGAAATATTTTATATAGAAAAGGTAGAGAAATTGAAATATTTGTAAATTATGAACCAAGACTTCATTATATCTCAGAATGGTTAAAACAATTATTTGCTGAATCTGAAGGAAAAGATTTTAAAGGTATTTATCCAACTTCTGCTGACTTTTCAACAGATTTACACTCAATAGGTCAAGCAATACAAGAAGGTAAGAGAACTATGTTTGAAACTGTAATATCAATAGACAGTCCTGAACATGAAATAGTTATAGAAAAAGATGATGAAGATTTAGATGGATTAAACTTTTTAGCAGGAAAAACTGTTGATTATGTAAATAAAATGGCAGCTAAAGGAGTAATGCTTGCACATGTTGACGGACAAGTGCCTAATATTGAAGTATCTATTGAAAAAGCAGATGCGTATAATCTTGGATATTTATTCTATTTCTTTGAAAAAACAGTAGGAATATCAGGATATCTAAATGGAGTTAATCCGTTTGATCAACCGGGAGTAGAAGCATACAAGAAAAATATGTTTGCACTTCTTGAAAAACCTGGTTACGAAGAAGAAACTAAAAAAATATTAAAACGTTTGGAAGAGGAAAAATAGTGGAACTTTTTATTGTAAAAGATAATAAGCCATATAAAAAGGTAGATCTTGTAGGAATTAATGATAGAGATATATATAAATGGTTAAATGTTGAAAAAGGTGCATATTCTTTTTATATAGTACATGACAATAAAAGACAAAACGTTACGTATACACATACAGCACCTTTTGTAAAAAACTTTGAAGCATTTTTAGATGAAACAAATATTCCAAGAATGATAACGGGATTTCAAAATGGCATAGATATTTTAATTGAAATTAATTTAAATTTTAAAGAATTTAAACTATTTAAAACAAAGTTTACAAAATTAAATTTTAATTTGAAAAATCATATTAACAATAAAATACAAAAATTAGAAATAGCTGGAAGTTTTAATAATTGGATACCGGATGAAGAGCCTGTAATAATAAAAAATGAAACAGAAGCTGAAGTAGTATTAAATTTAAAAAACGGATATTATGAATATAAATATATAATAAATGGAATGTGGGAAGACGGGGGCAACAGAACATTAATTGTTGGAGAAAATGGTAAACTTTTTCCTAAAGGTCAATTAGGTACAGGAGTATTTTCATATGATGCTTTTGATGAAAATACTGAAATAAAAGCAATATCACATAAAATAAATAAAATATCAAATACTGAATATGAATTTACTTTAAGAACACAAATAAATGACGTTTCAAGAGCATATATAAGTATAATTGAAAATGATGGCATTGAGCAAGTAATGGAGCTTGAAAGATTATCAGATACTACAAATCAATTTGACTATTTTAAAAGACATGTAGTTTTTGATGATTCAACAGGAGATTTCAGTATTATATATATCTTAGAAGATGGAAATCAAAAAGCATATTTTAATGGAGATAAATTAAGCTATAAATGTAATATAGATAGAATAAAAGTTGATAAAATTTCAGATATGGAACTTTTTTACATACCATCTTGGACTAAAGAAGCTATATGGTATAATATATTTCCTGAAAGATTTTATAATGCTAATGTATATAATGATCCAATATTTAATGAGTTTGGACCTGAAAGTTTTGGAATAAATATTTTACATGAACATAATTTTATACAAGACTATAAGTGGAGAGTTAATAATGTCCAACTATCTAAGTTTGATAGAAACAGATGGACTTCAGATTTTAGTGATAGAACAAGTTGGGAAAAATTAGGAGAACAAGGTTTAAGCTATAGTCTTAAGTATGCTCGTATGTATGGAGGAGATATACAAGGAATAAAAGAAAAAATACCTTATTTAAAAGAATTGGGTGTAAATGCTGTTTGGCTTAATCCTGTATTTTTCTCATATCAAAATCACAAATATGGTGCAAATGACTTTAGACATATTTCACCTGATTTTGGAACTATAAGAACATCAGGAAGTAAACATAATGTTTATGTTAATGAAAATAACAAAACATATATAGATGTATTGGGGACACAAGCAAAAAATAACAGTGAATTAAAACTTTTAGAAGTAAATTTAAGTGGTGAAAATCAAGGTAAAAATGGATATTTTGAAACACAAGATCCAAAAACTTGGGTATGGACAGAATCAGATTTAATAATGGTAGATTTAATAAAAGAGCTACATCAAAATGGTATAAGAGTAATATTTGATGGTGTATTTAATCATAGCAGTGATAGACATTGGAGCTTTAATTTAGCTTTAGCACAAGGTCCAACATCTCCATATGCAAGTTGGTATAAGTTTTTATCATTTAATAATCACATACCAATAACTGCTGATATGGACGAAAAAAAAGCTTATGAAACACTTATACATAATAAAAATAACGCGGAATATATTGGTTGGGCAGGAGTACAAACTCTACCAGAATTTGACACATTTAACGTGGAATATAAAGAATATATATTTAATATTGTAAGAAAATGGATGTATGGTCCTGATGGCGTTGCAAGCGATGATTTTACTTTTGATGATGGGATAGACGGATTTAGACTTGATGTTCCGAATTGTCTTGAAAATCAAGATTTTTGGAGTGAATTTAGAGAAGTAGTTAAATCTGCAAAAAAAGATGCATACATAACGGCTGAAATATGGGGAAATGCAAGTTCAGATGTTAATAATACAAAATTTGATGCAGTAATGAATTATGAATGGTTAAAAACTACTGTTGGATATTTTATTAATCATTCAAAAGAATGGGGAACTTGTTATAAATTAAAAGCACAAGATTTTTTCAATGAGCTTCGTGAAAAAAGAACATGGTACCCTTATCAAGCATTACAAGCAATGCAAAATTTAAATGGTTCACATGATACGGATAGACTTTATTCAAGAATTGTAAATGATGCTTTAGGTAGAAATATGGAAGAAGGTAAGCAACTTGAAAAAGGATATAACGGAATAAGACCAGATCTAGCTTCTATATATCATCCAAATACGAATATAGACTGGATAAATAGTAAAATTAAACCTAAACAAATATTAAAATTAATATCTGTGTTCCAAATGACATACATAGGAGCTCCTATGCTTTATTATGGAGATGAAGTAGGTATGTGGGGAGCAACAGATCCTTATTGTAGAAAACCTATGTTATGGGATGAATTTTTATATGATAATGAAAAAAATCCGTCATATATAAATAGGGGAGAAATATATGAGCAAGAGCCTGATTTAGAGCTTTTTGCATGGTATAAAAAAATAATATCAATAAGAAAGAAAAATAAAGTTTTAGTTTATGGAAAATTCAAAGAACTATTCTTTGATAATGATAAAGATGTAATAGCCTACGAAAGATATGATAAAAATACATCTATAATAGTAATAATAAATAATTCATTCGATGAACAAAACGTTTCTTTCAATGTGTATCATAAAAATAAAGAAATGATCGATTTATTATCAAATAATAAGATAAAAATAGGTATTGAAGGTGAACTTAACATAACATTAAAAGGCAAAAAAGCAGTTATATTAAAAATAAAAAAATAGGAAGGAAGATAAATGAGTATAAATAGAGAATTAATAAAGGATGATTTATATCAAGCGGTAAATGGAGAATGGTTAAAAACAGCAGTTATACCTGACGATAAACCATCAACAGGAGGATTTAACGATTTAGTAACAGAAATTGAAACTAAATTAATAAAAGAGTTCAATGAATTAAAAAATACAGATAATGACCAAATGAACGAGTTTTTAAAATTTTATGAAATTATAAAAGATGTAAAAAAACGTGATTTAGATGGTGTTGGATCTGCACTTGATATTATTAAAAATATAGAAAATACTAATTCATATGAGGAATTGCAAAAAAAATTAAAAGATTTTATACTTATGGATTTACCTTTACCATTTAATTTTTCAATATATGCAGATATGAGTGAAGCAACAAGAAATGTACTTTATTTGGATCCAGCAGGAATAATTTTACCAGATAAAACTTATTATGGTACTGAAAATGAAAAAGTTTTAATTGACAAATACAGCGAAATGGTAAGATTGTTATTATCTAAATTTAACTATAACAAAGAACAAATTGAAAAATTGTTATCAGATACTATAAAATTTGATTCATTAATTTATCCTAACGTTAAAAGTTCAGAAGAATCAGCAGATTATGTTAAAATGAATAATCCAAGAACTCTTGAAGAAGTAGCAAACTATTCTAATGTAATTGATTTTAAAGCATTAATAAAAGAGTTAGTTGGAGAAAACCCAGAAAAAATAATAGTAACAGAGCCTGTTTTCTTTGAACACTTTAATGAAATTGTAACAAAAGAAACTTTTGAAATCTTAAAATCTTGGTTAATAGTAAAAACAGCACTTGGATTTAGTAATTTCCTTACAGAAGAAATTCGTGAAATTGGCAGCATTTATAGTAAATATTTATCAGGAATTGACAAAATTTTATCAGTTGAAAAATTTGCTTATTATTTCGCAACAAAAGTATATAGCCAAGTTATAAGTGTTTACTATGGTACTAAACATTTTGGAGAAAAAGCAAAAAAGGATGTTTATGATATGGTAACAAGTATGATTGAGGTTTATAAAAAAAGACTTGCAAATAATACTTGGTTAAATGAAAAAACATCAAAAAGTGCTATTAAAAAATTAGAATCTCTTGAAATCCTTGTTGGATATCCTGATACATATAAGAATATTTATAAGAAATTAATAGTTGATGAAACAAAAAGCTTTTTTGAAAATAATATGACTTTTACAAAAATAATGACAGAATACTCATTATCAAAATGGAATAAACCTGTTGATAGAAAAGAATGGGGTATGAGTTCAAATACAGTAAATGCTTATTATAGTCCTACAGATAATTTAATCTGTTTTCCAGCAGCAATACTTCAAGCACCTTTTTATAGCTTAGACCAATCAAAGAGTGCAAATTATGGTGGTATAGGTTCAGTAATAGGACATGAAATATCACATGCTTTTGATAATAACGGAAGTAAATTCGATGAAAATGGAAATATTAATAACTGGTGGACAGAAGAAGATTACAAGACATTTGATAATCTTGCAAAAAATATGATAGCTCAATTTGACGGATTAGATTTTGCAGGACATAAGGTAAATGGAACTTTAACTGTTTCAGAAAATATTGCTGATGCAGGAGGATTAAGCTGCTCACTTGAGGCACTTAAAAATCATAAAGAATATAATTTAGAAGAATTTTTCATTAATTTTGCTAAAATATGGTGTAGAAAAGCAAGACAACAATATATGGAATTATTACTTAAAACAGATGTACATGCACCTGGAGAATTAAGAGCAAATATTCAACCAAGAAATCTTGATGATTTCTATGAAACTTTCGGAGTAAAAGAAGGAGATAAAATGTTTATGCCGAAAGATAAGAGAGTAAATATTTGGTAAAAATAAATTTCCATAAGTAGACATGCTAAAAACAAGGCTACTTATGGATTTTTTTTATAATTTAAAATAAAACTTGACATTGAAGATGAAAATATATAAAATAGTAAAAATGAATTTATAATAAGGAGGAAGTAATGGATATATTGGAAGCTATAAAAAATAGAAAATCAATAAGACAATTTACAGGTGAACACGTAAAAGAAGAAGATTTAAAAGCAATTTTAGAATTGGCAAGTAGAGCACCAAGCTCGGTAAATGGACAACAAGTTAGTTTAGTATATACAACAGATAAAGAAAAAATCGCTAAAATAGCTGAATTAGCTGGTGGACAAGCTCAAGTTAAAAATAGTGATGTATTTATTACAATTATTGGTGATTTTTATAGAGCATCAACTTATTTAGATTCAAAAGGATTAAGTTTAAAGGATAATGAATCTGAACTTAAGAATATAGCATCTGTAGATGCTGGAATAATGGTTTATTTACTGAATATGGCAGCAATGGCATATGGTTATGGTTCTACTATTATTGGAGGTATAAAGCAAGCTTCAAAAGAAATATCTGAGTTATTAGAATTACCGGAACATACATATGTAATGGTAGGAATAACTTTAGGTGTACCAACAAAAGAATCTTTAGAAGGAACTTTAAAACCTAGAATATGTTCTAAGGCTTTTGCAATGAAAGATAAATATGATAGGGAAGCACAAAAAAATGCGATTTCAGAATATGAAGTTAAACTTGATGAATGGTTCAAGTCTATTGGTGTTTCACAACCGTTATTTGGTGATGTTATTAAAAGATTTTATAGTAAATAATAAAGACGAGTTTTATACTTGTCTTTTTTTTGAATAATTTTTAGGAGGAATTATGAGCAGTAAAAAAAGAATTATTGGAATTGAAGAGAAAGTACCGTTTAAATGGTTAGTACCACTTAGTTTACAACATACTTTCGCTATGTTTGGAGCATCAGTACTTGTCCCAATTTTATTTGGAATAGATCCGGGTATCGTTTTATTTATGAATGGTATAGGAACATTATTATTTATCTACATTACTAAAGGTAAAGCTCCTGCTTATCTTGGTTCAAGTTTTGCATTTTTAGGACCTGCACTACAGATTATAGGAAATAGTGATTATGGTTATAAATATGCATTAGGTGGTTTTTTCGTTGTAGGTCTTATAGGTTGTATATTATCGTATATAATAAAGCATTTTGGAACTGATTTTATAAACATAATACTACCTCCAGCTGCAATGGGCTCAGTAGTATCGTTAATAGGATTTGAATTAGCTGCACTTACAATAAATGGTGGAAAAATAGGTGCTGATTTAACAAGTCTTAATGGTAGAATAGTATTTGGAGTTACACTTGGAACAGCAATATTTGGTTCATTTTTATTTAGAAAATTTTTCTCAACTATATCAATACTTATTGCAATGATACTTGGATATGCTACTTCAATATATTTAGGAATGGTTGATTTTACTCCAATAGTTACTGCAAAGATTATTACTATACCACACTTTCAAATGGCAAAATTTGCCGTTAAACCGATATTAACAATATTACCTGTAATTCTTGTAATAGTTTCTGAACATATAAGTCACCAAGTTGTTACAAGTAATATAATCGGAAAAGATTTATTAAAAGAACCAGGACTTAATAAAACACTATTTGCCGATAATTTCTCTACGATGTTGTCTGCTTTAGTTGGTGGAGTTCCAACAACAACTTACGGTGAAAATATAGGGGTTATGGCAATTACAAAAGTATATAGTGTGTATGTAATTGCAGGAGCTGCGGTAGTTTCTATTATGATGGCATTTATTGGTCCTTTTTCTGCCCTTATAAACACAATACCTGGAAGTGTAATAGGAGGAGTAACATTTTTACTATATGGAATGATAGGAGTTTCAGGACTTAGACTTTTTGTTGAAAAAAATGTAGACTTTAATAAAGCACAAAACTTAATATTAACATCAGTAATATTTGTTACAGGTCTTAGTGGATTATCAGTAAATATATCATCAATAAGCCTTAAAGGAATGAATCTTGCAAGTGTTGTAGCAATTGTAATTTCATTATTGTTTTATGTATTTAATAAATATAACTTACTAAATGATTAAAAAAATATATTTTTAATAGTAAAAAAATAAGACATAGTAGGATTTTAAATATGAAAAGTTAAAATTTTTACTTGTCTTTTTATATTACATTAGTATATTATTATGTCATAAAAAAATTTTATTAATAAGGAGATAAAATGAAAAAAATATTATTTGCTATATTAATTATGTTGGCAAATTTACTTTTTGCAGCCAACAACAAAGAAGTTAAAAATATAATGGGGGGGGGGGTTATAGTAGTAAATATAATGAAATTAAACTTGGAATTAATATAGGTTTAGTTAGAGATGGTGCTTGGTATTATGACAGTATAATAAATACAACTAAAGTAAATAAAGAAGCGACACTTGAAAGATATGCAATGTCAGGAGAATTACAAGCTAAATATTTGAAAAGCTTCATATTAAAAGAAGATCTTAAAATTAAAATAGGGGTAGGTTCAAGTATATATATCCAATATGATAAACCATTAACTACAGGATTTAAACCTAAGAAAAAAGATATAAATAATGATTCTCTTGGAGATAATAATCCTTCAATACCAACTATTGGAAGTGGTGTTGCGAGTTATTTATCAGAACAAATAAATTTATTATATCAATTACAACAAGAGGAATCAGTATCACATAATACATATTTTAAAAATCTTACAGGCATGGTAAATTTAGCAAAAGGGCATTTTGATGCAAATTTTACAATATTTGGTACACTAGAAATTGAAAAAATAGTAAATCCAGATTTTTCAATTTATGTAGGATCAGATTTAGGAGTAGATATAGCACTTCATCATTGTATTGCTGAATCAGATAGCCAACCAAATACATCTTCAAATTTTAAATATGTTCTTGAAAGAAGAAAATTCGTACTTCCACATGCAAGAGGCTATTTTGGAATAGACTACAAAAATTTTGAAATTGAAGTAGGTGCAGGATACCCTAAATTTATTACATTAGGTTTTGGATATAGATTTAAATTTTAATATTATGAAATAAAACATAGTGAAATTTTCACTTGTTTTTTTTATATTATATAGGTGTATTATAAAGTGAAAAAATTATTTTATTAATAAGGAGATAAAATGAAAAAAATATTATTTACTATATTGATATTATCAGTAAATTTACTTTTTGCGTCATCTAAAAATAAAGAAGTTAGGAATAGAGAAAATATAGGTAAAAATGTAACTGGGGGGGGGTTATAGTAGAAAAGATAAAGTAAAAAAACTTGAAAAATATACGGTGTCAGGAGAACAACAATCAAAATTTTTAAAAGATTTTGAATTAAAAAAAGATAAAGAAATTAAGATTGGATTAAATATAGGTTTGGTTAGAGATGCCGCTTTATATAGCAGTAAAGGTGACACAGATAGTACATATAAAGAGGCAACTCTTGAAAGATATGCTATGTCAGGAGAATTACAATCAAAATTTTTAAAAAGTTTTGTAGTAAAAAGAGATCTTAAAGTTAAACTAGGGGCAGGAACAAGTATATATACAGTATGATAAGCCATTACGTACAGGATTTAAAGTTAAGGAAAAAATTAAAAATGATAAATTAGGAAATAATAATCCAGAAATACCAACTCTTAATCCTGCACATGGAGGTCATTTAACTAAAGAAAGAGACTTATTGAATCAATTACAACAAGAAGAACAAGCTGAAAAAACTGAAAAAAAGGAACATTTTACAAATCTTAAAGGTATGGTAAATTTAGCAAAAGGACATATTGATGCAAACTTTACTATATTTGGTACAGTTGAAATTGAAAAAATAGTAAACTCAGATTTTTCAATTTATGCAGGAGCAGATTTAGGATTAGATATAGCACTACATAATTATATTGCTGAATCTAATGCTAACAAAGAAAAAATTGGATATAGTAGGAAATATATTCTTGAAAGAAGAAAGTTAATACTTCCACATGCAAGAGGTTATTTTGGAGTAGATTACAAGAATTTTGAAATTGAGTTAGGTGCAGGTTATCCAAAATTTATTACATTTGGTATTGGGTATAGATTTAAATTTTAATATAAAACAATAATAAGGAGAGGATATGAAAAAAGTATTTTTTATTATCTTACTTTTATCGACAAATTTAATTTGTACAGCTAAAGACAAAGAAATTAAGATTGGAGTTAATATAGGGTTAGTTAATGATTCAGCTTGGTTTTATAATGGTGTAGCATGGAATAAATATATATATAGAGAAGCAACACTTGAAAGATATGCAATGTCAGGAGAGTTACAAACTAAATTTTAAAAAGTTTTTCACTAAAAAAAGAGCTTAATATTAAAGTTGGAGTAGGATCAAGTATATATATTCAATATGATAAACCATTAAATACAAGTTTTAAATCTAATGAAAACAAAATAATGATAGATAAAACAAGAGATCCAGAATTACCAATAACAAATAAGGAGCATTTATCGGGGAGTACCGATTTATTAAATAAATTAGAAACAGAATCAAAATCATCAGGTAGTTCTTTTTTTAATGTTGATGGTATGGCGAATTTAGCAAAAGGACATATTGATGCAAACTTTACTTTATTTGGTACACTTGAAGTTGAAAAGATAGTAAAACCCGATTTTTCAATTTATGCAGGAGCTGATTTAGGTGTAGATATAGCACTTCATCACTGTATTGCTGAATCAAGTAAAAAAGTTGCTACTGGTACGAGATATGTACTTGAAAGAAGAAAATTCATACTACCACATGCAAGAGGCTATTTTGGAGTAGATTACAAAAATTTTTAAATTGAAGTAGGAGCAGGATATCCAAAATTTATTACACTTGGTTTTGGATATAGATTTAAATTTTAAATATAAATAAAATAAAAACAAAGTGGGATTTTAAACGTAGACTTTGAAATTTCCGCTTGTTTTTTTATATTATCTAAGTGTATAATATAATGAAAAATTTTATTAATAAGGAGATAAAATGAAAAAAATATTATTTGCTATATTAATTATGTCAGCAAATTTAATTTTTGCGTCATCTAAAAATACACTGGGGGGGGGTTATACTAGGAAAGATAAAGAAGTTAAAATTGGAATAAATATAGGATTAGTTAGAGACGCAGCTTGGTATTATGATAGTGAAAAAAATACAAATAAAGTAAATAAAGAAGCCACTCTTGAAAGATATGCTATGTCAGGAGAACTACAAGCCAAATTTTTTAAAAATTTTTCATTAAAAGAAGATATTAAAATTAAAATCGGAGTAGGTTCAAGTATATATATACAATATGATAAACCGTTACATACAGGTTTTAGACCTAAGAATAAATATAAAAATGATACAACTGGAAAAAATAATCCTTCACTACCTAATCTGGGAAGTGGAGAGAGTAGCTACTTATTAGAAAATACAGATTTATTAAGAAAATTAAAAGAGGAAGAACAAGAAGAAAAAAGAGCAAAAAAAATATATTTTACAAATCTTGACGGTATGGTAAATTTAGCAGAAGGACATATTGATGCAAATTTTAGTGTATTTAGTACACTAGAAATCGAAAAAATCGTAAATTCAGATTTTTCGGTTTATGTAGGAGCAGATTTGGGAGCAGATATAGCACTTCATCATTGTATTGCTGAATCTGATAGTGAAAAATCAACAGGAATAGATTTAAAATTTGTTCTTGAAAGAAGAAAATTTATCCTCCCACATGCAAGAGGCTATTTTGGAGTAGATTACAAAAATTTTGAAATTGAGTTAGGTGCAGGTTATCCTAAATTTATTACTTTTGGCTTTGGTTATAGATTTAAATTTTAATACTGTATAAAATTTTTTAGTAATAATTGATAAAAACTTCACTATAATGTATAATGAACTATGTAAAAGGGGGAAGTTAAATTATGAATGAAAGATATGAATTAAATAAAAATTTGGCACAAATGCTAAAAGGTGGAGTTATAATGGACGTTTCTACACCTGAACAAGCAAGAATAGCTGAAAAAGCAGGTGCAGCAGCAGTTATGGCTTTAGAAAGAATACCTGCTGATATACGTGCAGCTGGTGGCGTGTCAAGAATGAGTGACCCTGCTATGATAAAAAGCATACAAGAAGCTGTTAGTATACCTGTAATGGCAAAAGCAAGAATAGGACATTTTGTTGAAGCACAAATATTAGAAGCAATAGAAATTGATTATATTGATGAAAGTGAAGTGTTGTCTCCAGCAGATGACAGATTACATATAAATAAAAGAAAATTTAATGTTCCATTTGTATGTGGTGCAAAAGATTTAGGAGAGGCTTTAAGAAGAATAAATGAAGGAGCTTCAATGATAAGAACAAAAGGAGAACCTGGAACAGGAGATATTATTCAAGCTGTACGTCATATAAGAAAAATGAATGAAGATATTAGAAGAGTTCAATCAATGACTGAAGATGAACTGTATTTTGCAGCAAAAGAATTACAAGTACCATATGATCTAGTTTTATATGTTCATGAAAATGGTAAACTACCTGTTGTTAATTTTGCAGCTGGAGGAGTTGCTACACCTGCTGATGCGGCACTTATGATGCAACTAGGAGCTGAAGGAGTATTTGTAGGTTCTGGAATATTTAAATCAGGTGATCCGGAAAAAAGAGCTAAAGCGATAGTTGAAGCTGTTACGAATTATAATGACCCTAAAATTTTAGCTAAAATATCTGAAAATTTAGGAGAAGCTATGGTTGGAATAAATGAAAATGAAATAAAAATACTTATGGCTGAAAGAGGAATATAATGGTAATAGGAGTATTAGCATTACAAGGAGCATTTATTGAACATGAACAAATTCTTAATAAATTAGGTGTTGATTACTTTGAAATTCGTAAAAAATCTGATATGCAAAAACATATGGATGGTATAATTTTACCAGGTGGAGAAAGTACAGCAATAGGAAAACTGTTAAGAGATTTAGATATATATGATGAACTAAAATCAAAAATAGAAAAGGGATTACCCGCTTTTGGAACTTGTGCAGGTATGATACTTTTAGCTAAAAAAATATTAAACGACGATAAAGTACATTTAGCAGTTATGGATATTGAAGTTAAAAGAAATGCTTATGGTAGACAATTAGGAAGTTTTGTAACTAGAGATAAATTTGAAGATGTAGGTATTGTTCCTATGGTATTTATCAGAGCTCCTTATATTGAAAAAATAGGAGAAAATGTAAAAATAATGTCAACAGTTAATGGTAATATTGTTGCAGCAAGACAAAATAATATATTAGTTACCTCATATCATCCAGAGTTATCTGATGATACGAGTGTACATAAATATTTTATTGAAATGATTGGAGAAAATAAATGAGTATAAGTGCAAAAATTATTACAAATAAAGGTGAAATAAATTTAAATTTAATGCCAGAAATTTCTCCTATTACAGTGGCAAATTTTGTGAGTTTAATTAATAAAAAGTTTTATAATGACATAATTTTTCATAGAGTAATAGAAGATTTTATGATACAAACTGGAGATCCAACAGGAACAGGTATGGGAGGACCGGGTTATAAATTTACTGATGAATTTGTTGAAGGTGTAGTTTTTGATACTCCTGGAATACTTGCTATGGCAAATGCAGGTCCTAATACAAATGGTTCACAAATATTTATAACACATGTTCCAACACCTTGGCTTAATTATCATCATACAATTTTTGGAAAAGTTGTATCACAAGAAGATCAAGAAGTTGTAAATAGTATAAAACAAGGCGATAAAATAGAAACAATAGAACTTTTTGGAGATGTAGATAAATATTTAGAAGAAAACGAAGAATTAATTAAAAAGTTCAATATTTAATAATATTTTGAGAGCACATTTTAAGATCTATTTCATAGGTTTAAAAATGTGTTTTTTTATATAATAAAAAGTTTTAAAAGCAAAGAAAAACAACAAAAGTTTTTTTTATTTAAGAATAATTGAAGCAATATGATGAAATGAGTTAGAGTAAAAATAGACTATACATAATATATAAAACGTTGTATAATAAATTACCTTTGGTACTTGAGTTAATCGCAGATTTTCCTGAGGAAAGTCCGAACTTCACAGGGCAAAGAGGCATCTAACGGATGCTAAAAGTAATTTTAAGGAAAGTGCCACAGAAAAGAAACCGCAATTTGTATTGTAAGGGTGAAACGGCGAGGTAAGAGCTCACCATTAGATTAGGAGACTAATTTAGATAGGTAAACCCCTCTTGAAGCAAGAATGTATTAAAGACTTATATAGTTGCCCGCTATGTCTTTGGGTTATTCGCTTGAGTTCATATGCAAATATGAAATTAGAAAAATGATTAACAAACACAGAATTCGGCTTATTAAGTGCCAAAGGCAAATAGCTTTTTAGCTATTTTTTTTATTAGAAAGGAACTTTTTGATGGTTAATAGTATATATATTCATATTCCTTTTTGTAATAGAAAATGCAGTTACTGTGATTTCTATATTTTAACAAATATGTCAAATATGTATGATAAATATGTGGAATACTTAATTAAAGAAATTAATCTTTACCCAAAATATAAATATGACACAATATATTTTGGTGGAGGAACGCCTTCGGTACTAAGTGTTTCACAAATAAAGCAAGTATTATCAAATCTTGATTATGATAAAAATACTGAAATAACACTTGAATTAAATCCAACGGACATGGACTGTGAAAAATTAAAGGAGTTAAGAAAAATAGGAATAAATAGACTTAGCATAGGTATGCAAAGTTTTAATGATGACATACTTTCTTTAATGAATAGAGAACATAATTCAAGTGATAGTATAAAAACATATTATGATGCCAGAAAAGCAGGATTTGACAATATATCAATAGACTTAATATTTGCTGTACCTAGTCAAAGTATGAAAGATTTGGCATATGATTTGGATAAAGTGAAAGAGCTTAACCCAGAACATATTTCCATATATTCTTTAATTTGGGAAGACGGGTCAAGATTTTCTAAACTTTTAAAAGAGAAAAAAATAGAAAAATTGGACGATGATACGGAAGCGAATATGTTTGTATATGTAATGGATAATTTAATAAAACAAGGTTATGAACATTACGAAATATCAAGCTTTTGTAAAAATAAAAAATATGGTAGACACAATATGAAGTATTGGAATAATGAAGAATTTATTGGTGTAGGTATTAGTGCTTCAAGTTTTTATAACAATAAAAGATATGAAAAAGAAAGAAAATTATTAAGTTATTATAAAAAAATTGATGAAAATATTATACCTATAAATGAAAGAACTGTTGAAAATGTTAATAAAAATGATTTGAAAGAACTTGAGTATATGCTTGGTCTTAGAAGACTAAATAAAGGGATAAGATATTATGAAGAAGATAAAGATAAGATAAATAAATTGATAAAAGAAGGTCTTATTGAAAAAAAAGAAGATAGAATTTATTTGACGAAAAAAGGGATATTGCTAGGTGATACTGTTATACTTGAGTTAATATAAGGTGGGATATGGATAATTTTTTTAGTCAGGATACAATTTCTCTTGCTAAAAATTTACTTGGTAAACTTCTTTTGATAAAAACAGAAGGTAAATTAATAGGTGGATATATTGTAGAAACTGAAGCATATTTAGGTATAAAAGATAAAGCTTGTCATAGTTATATGGCAAAAAGAAATAAAAAAAATGAGGCTATGTATAAAAAGTGTGGAACTATATATATTTATATTATGCATACACACAAAATGTTAAATATTGTTTCGTGTGAGGAGAATAACCCACAAGCAGTATTAATAAGGGCGATTGAACCTGTTTATGAAATTGAGATAATGGAAAAGAATAGAGGAAAAAAAGGAATTCTAATTAGTAATGGTCCTGGAAAACTTACAAAAGCAATGGGGATAACAGATGAGCTTAATATGAAGTTTATGCAGGAAAATGAGCTTTTTATTGACTTTGAAAATAGTAAAAAGCCTTTAAAAATAGATAGTTCTGCAAGAATTGGAATACCTGATAAAGGAATTTGGACTAAAAGAAAATTAAGATTTTTTGTTTATGGGAATAAATATGTTTCTAATATGAGATGCAAAGAACTAAAAACAAATACTTGGCTTGAACACTGAAAACATCTATGTTAATAGGTGTTTTTTTATTATATTCCAATGAAAAGGTTTGCATAAAAAAGATTTTTGAAAGAAATGAGAAAAATGCATTGATTTTAACTGACCTAAAGTGATATAATTTTGCAATTATATTAAAAGGGGATTGAAAAAACATGATTAAAAATTTAAAAGGAGTTCTGTATAGAAACAGAATCAGTTTTGATAGAAAAACTTTGATAATGTTTCTTATTACAGGAATGGTGTGCTTTGCACAACCCACCACTGGCAAGACTAAAGATGGAGAAGGAAATGTTCAATTTGGAGATGGCAGTAGTATAACTACGAGCACTGTCGGTGTAACTCTTGTAGGTGCAAAATCTAAAGCAACTCAAAACTATATAGGAATATTTGGATACAACTCAGAAGTAAAATCTGTATTAGGAAATGCGATGGGATATGGAGTTAGTATAGGTGAACAATCTGTATCTGCATATGCTTTGGGGACACAAGCGTCAATTGGGAATAATGCGAAAAATTCTTATGCTTTAGGACAAAAAGCAACTGTTGGTACAGGTTCTGAAAGTGCTTATGCAATAGGAGATGGAGCTTCTATAGGAAATATGGCACTTTTTTCATATGCTATAGGAACAGATACTAAAGTTAATGTGTCGAATTCATATGCAATAGGAAATTTTACAACAGTATCCGGAGAACAAACTATAGCATTAGGAAATGAAATAACAGCTACTAAGGAAAACTCAGTTTATTTAGGACATAGCAGTAGTTATACAGATACTGGATCTATTTCAAAAGGTCTGGAACAAACATATAGTAGTCAAAGTGTTGACGGATTAGAATTAAAAAACTTTGCAGGTACAACTAATGGTATAGTAACTATCGGATCACAAGGTAGCGAAAGAAGATTGCAAAATGTATCAGCGGGATTAATAGATGAACAAAGTACAGATGCTGTAAATGGATCTCAACTTTATTCTGCAACAGTTGCGTTAAATAGTAAAATTAAAGAACTTGATGAAATTGTAGTAAAATATACAGATAAAAACAAAACGAAGGTAAAACTTGGTAAAGATAATGGAGATAAAGTTACATTAAGTGGTATTAAAAATGCTACTCAAGATGATGAAGCTGTAAACTTAAAACAATTTAATGACAAAATTAATGAATTAACAGAAAAAGGTTTAATATTTGCTGGAAATACGGGAACACATAAGGTTAAATTGGGGGAGACTGTAACTATTAAAGGTGGTCATACAACATCAGATGTAGATGCTAAAAATGTGAAAACGGAAATAAGTGACGGTATTTTGACTATTAAATTTGCTAATTCTCCTGAATTTACAAAAGTAACAGCAGGGACAGGGACAAACAAAGTTGTAATTGGAGAAACAGGAGTACAATTTGGTGATTTAGTATATATTAATGGTTCTGGACTTAATGCAAATAGTAAAAAAATAACAAATGTAGCAGATGGAACGGTGGATACTAATTCTAAAGATGCCATAAATGGAAGTCAATTGGATAAGGTAAAAACAGAGTTAAGTACTAAAATAGATAAAAATGAAAAAGCTATTAAAGAGTTAAAAAATGATATAGAAGGTAATAACTCTCAAATGGAGGAAAATACAAGAGCTATTGCTGATAATAAATCAAAAATGGAAAGTAATACACAAAAAATTAAGAAAAATAAAGAAAGTATAGATAAAAATAAACAAAAAATAGAAGAAAATGAAAATGGTATATCAAGTAATAAAACGAGAATTGGTGTAAATGAACAAAATATACAAACAAATAAAGGTGATATTGTAACAAATAGAGAAGAAATAGGTAAAAATAGAACATCTATTTCAAATAACATGATAGCAGTAGCTAATAACAAAGATCAAATAGATAAAAATAAACTAGCTATTGATGAAAACAAAAAAACGATTGCTGAAAATAGTAAACAAATACAAGAGAATAAAACGAAAATAGAAGATAATACCAATAAAATAGCTAAAAATACAGAGAATATTGCTAAAAACGCAGAAGATATAAAAGCAAATAAAGAAAATATAGCCAAAAACGCAAAAAGTATAGAAGACAATAAAGCAAATATTGCAAAAAATGCTAAAGCTATTGATGAAAATAAAGCGAAAATAGAAGCTAATAAAAATCAAATAGACAAGAATAAGCAAGATATAAAGAATAACAAAGAAAAAATAGACAAAAATGAACAAGAAATAGAAAAAAATAGAAATAATATAGATGGTAATAAAAAAGAAATTGCTGTAAATAAAGAAAACATAAAAACAAATACAGACAGTATTGAAAAAAATAGAGGTGAAATAGATAAGAATAAAACTTCTATTGCAAATAATATGACTAAAATAGCTGAAAATAATGCAAAAATAGTAAATAATACATCTAAAATAAATACAAATGAAGCAAAAATTAAAAATATTGAAGAAGAAATTGCTAACAAAGGAAGTGTAAAATCACAAACATTAACGCTTTCAGGTAATAATGAAAGACTATTTGGAAGTGCAGATCTTACAATAGAGTTAAAAGATGATTCGATAGATGAGAAACATTTAAATAAAAATCTTAAAGATAAAATAAATAATGCAGCAACAAAGGAAGAACTTAAAGAAGTTTCTAATAAAGTTACAAAAAATACGGAGAAAATAACCGAAAATACAGAATCAATAAATAAAATAGAAAAAGAATTGAAAACAACAAATGAAAAGGTAGATAAAAATACAGAAAAAATACAAAAATTAGATGATATAGCTGTAAAATATGATAGTATTACAAAAGATAAAATAACATTAGGTGGAAATGGACATAGTGCTGTAAAAATAACAAACTTGGCAGATGGAAAAGAAAATAGTGATGCGGTAAACTATAGTCAATTAAAAGACATAGTAAATGGAGATATAAAAGCAGGAGAAAAAAGAGGAGTATCAGGAGATAAGATACATAAAGAATTTGTAAAAGTAAGAGAAGAAGCAAAAGAGATGTCAAAACAACTAAGTGGAGGAATAGCAACGACAATGGCAATGGCAAGTATTCCACAAGTAGGAGATAATAAATTATTTAGTATAGGAGCAGGAGCAGTCTATTACAATAAACAAGGAGGATTTGCACTTGGAATAAGTGGAACAGAGCCATCAAATACCTTTGTATATAAACTAAGTGCAGGTATAGACACACAAAAAACATTTGGAGTATCAGCAGGATTTAATTTAAACTTTATTCCAAATAAAAAAGCACTTACATTAAATAATAATACAACATATGGTGCTGATAAGATTTCAAAACTTGAGGATAAAATATCAAAACTTGAAAAAGAAAACAAGGAAATAAAAGAAATTGTTAAAGAACTTAAACAAAATGGTGGAGTAGGATTTAAAGAAAGACTGTATGTTATAGATCAGTTTGTGAATGATAAATTTATGCCAACAAAAGCTCAGATTGCAAAACTTAAGGCAATAGTAAAAGAAATTAATGAAAAATATCCTGATAGAATAATAGATATAACAGGGCACACTGATATAAGTGCTGGAGAAAAATATAATTTAAGATTAGGATTAGCTAGAGCAAATAAAGTATCTGAACTAATGATAAGTTTAGGTTTAACAAATCAACAAAATATAAGAAAAGTTTCGAGCTTAGGATTTAATAATCAAGTAAATAATGGGAATTTTGCAAATAGAAGAGTTGAAATAGTTGTTAAATAGTTTAAAATTGGAGAGTTTAACTCTTCAATTTTTTTTATTAAAAACTATTGACAATAATTAAGAAAGTGATATAATAAATTTATTAGCACTCTAGTGCATTGAGTGCTCAAAAAAGGAAAGGTGATAATTTATGAATAAAAAGTTTACAGAAAAAGCTAATTTATCTTTATCTGAAGCAACAAATTTCGCCATAAAATATTCAAATCCTGAAATAAGGTTGGAACATTTGATGCTTGCTTTAGTTGGTCAACCTTCAGGTTTAATACCAAATATACTTACAAAAATGGGATATGATATAAAGGAATTTATTGATAAACTTCAAGATGCTATAAATAGATTTCCAAAGGTTAATGGAAATGCAAATCCAAGTCCTAATGGAGAACTTAGTCGTGCTATTGTTAAGGCTGAAGAAATAGCAAGTGACATGGGCGATGAATATATAAGTGTAGAACATTTATTTTTATCTTCATTGAATATTAAAGATATGGGTGTAGATAAAAAACAGTTTATGAACGCATTAAAGAACATAAGGGGAAATAAAAAAGTAACTAGTGAAAATCCAGAAGATAGCTATGAAGTGCTTGAAAAATTTGGAAGAGATTTAGTTGAACTTGCAAAATCTGGTAAAATTGACCCTATAATCGGTAGAGATGATGAGATAAGAAGAACTATACAAATCTTATCAAGAAGAAATAAAAATAATCCTATATTAATTGGTGAACCTGGAGTTGGTAAAACAGCTATTGCAGAAGGTATAGCTTGGAGAATATTAAAAGGTGATGTGCCTGAAAATTTGAAAGACAAAACTATATTCTCTCTTGATATGGGAGCTTTAATTTCAGGAGCTAAATATAGAGGAGAATTTGAAGAAAGATTAAAAAATGTAATTGATACACTTGAACAAAGTCAGGGTAAAATCATCTTATTTATTGATGAAGTACATAATATTGTAGGTGCAGGGTCTTCTGAAGGTTCAATGGATGCCTCAAATTTACTAAAACCTATGCTTGCAAGAGGTGAAATAAAAGTAATAGGAGCAACAACTTTAGATGAATATAGAAAATATATTGAAAAAGATGCGGCTCTAGAAAGAAGATTTCAGCCTGTATTAATTAATGAACCTACAATAGATGAAACTATATCTGTTTTAAGAGGTTTAAAAGAAAAATTTGAACAATTTCATGGGGTGAGAATATCTGATAATGCTGTAGTTAGTGCGGTTACTTTAAGTGATAGATACATATCTGACAGATTTTTGCCTGATAAAGCAATTGATTTGATTGATGAAGCTTGTGCTAAATTAAAAACTGAACTTGATTCAATGCCAACAGAACTTGATGAACTTACAAGACAAGTAACTCAACTTGAAATTGAAAAACAAGCATTGAAAAAAGAAGATGATGAAGCAAGTAAAAAGAGATATGTTGAACTTGAAAAAGATTTGGCAAATAAAAAAGCTAAAAAAGATGAATTATTATCTCTTTGGGAAAATGAAAAAAAACAAAGTGAAAAATTAAAGGAAGTTCAAACTAAACTTGAAAAAGCTAAACTTGATTTTGAAGAGTATACAAGACAAATAAATTATGAAAAAGCAGGAGAGATAAAGTATAAAGTAATTCCTGAACTTGAAAAACAATTGGAAGAATACAAGAAAAACGAAAATGAAGCAATGCTTAAAAAAGTTATAACAACAGAAAATATTACTCAAGTAATTGCTAAATGGACAGGCATTCCTGTATCAAAATTAATGGAAGAAGAAAAGGAAAAAATATTAAAATTAAATGAAAATATTAAATCAAGAGTTATAGGTCAAGACGATGCAGTTGATACGATTTATAAAACAATATTAAGATCAAGAGCAGGACTTAAAGATCCTAATAGACCTATAGGTTCTTTCATATTCTTAGGACCTACAGGAGTAGGTAAAACATATCTTGCAAAAACTTTGGCATACAATTTATTTGACGATGAAAATAATATAGTAAGAATTGATATGAGTGAGTACATGGATAAATTCAGTGTAACAAGATTAATTGGGGCACCACCAGGTTATGTAGGGTATGAAGAAGGAGGACAATTAACAGAAGCTATCAGAAGAAAGCCTTATTCAGTAATATTGTTTGATGAAATAGAAAAAGCACATCCGGATGTATTTAATTTATTACTACAAGTATTAGATGATGGTAGACTTACTGATAGTAAAGGAAAAATAGTCAATTTCAAAAATACTATAATAATAATGACATCTAATTTGGGAAGTCAAGATATATTAAGTAAAAATGAACAAAATGTTCAGGAAATTTTGAAAGCACATTTTAAACCTGAATTTTTAAATAGAATAGATGATATTGTTGTATTTAGAGCACTTGATTCACAAAATGTTAGAAAAATTGTAGAATTATGTATAAAAGATGTTGCAAAATTATTAGAAGATCAATTTATTGAGCTTGAATATACAGATGCAGCATTAGATAAAATTGCTAAAGATTCATATAATGAAGCATATGGTGCAAGACCAATTAAAAGATATATTCAAAGAGAATTAGAAACTGAATTGTCTAAAAAAATATTAAATGGTGAACTTAAGCAACATGGAAAAATATTACTTGATTCAAAAAATGATGAATTAATATATATTGTTAAATAAAAAAATAACCTTATAAAGTTTAAATTAAAGGCTTTATAAGGTTTTTTTTATAAAATTAAAAACAGTTTGTTTTGATTAAAAAATAGAAATAAGTTAAAAAAAGATTAGATGAGGAAGATGTTGAATGGTCCAATTTATAGTTAATTATCAAATGTTCTTTGCGTTATATTTATTAAAATTAATATATATTTTTTGATACAATTTTTTTAACAATGTTATTAAAAAATTTAATTTTGGAGGTGATGAAATTACCCTGAAATAAATGTTATTAAAAAAAATATATACCTTTAAATTTTTTTAATCATGAAACGCAATTATTAAAGATAAGACGAAAAGAGAAAAAATATGAAGAGAAATAAAAAATTACTGCTGTCATTAGCAGCCCTAAGTGCGTCAATAATGACATATGCAAAGGTAGAAGATAAAATAAAAGCAGAAGTGACATTTGGAATTGATACCCATTTTGGAGCAGATGGGGCAGAAAAAGCATCAAGAATGGCACTTCCAGCAATGGATCTAATATTTGCCAAAAAAGTACAAGACTATGACAAAAAGAAAGAACCTAAAAATCAGAGTATAGAAAAACAAGTAGAGAAAAAAACAATAGATTATTATGTACCTAAATATCCAGAGAATAGAGACTTAGAGTTAGCAATAAGATATATATCAAAAGAATACAAGTTTAGAAAAAGACTTGGAATAAAACTTAGCGAAGATTATTTTGGATTAAGATTAGGATTAGATGTAATAGGAAAAGATAATGATTACGAAAATTTTATTGAAAAAAATGAAATAGATAAGTTAAGATTAACATTAACATCAGAGAACAAGTACTTAAATGGAACATTAAAGTATTATGTAATAGGAGAAGAAAAGAAAAAGTATGGAATAGATAAAATAGAAGAAGAAAAAGAAAAAATAGGAAACAAAGAAGTAGACTACAATGTAACATTTAATCCATTAGCAGATTATCCGATACAAGCTTTTGTAAATGTAAGAGGTCAAGGTAAAAGAGCAGAGATAAATCCAAGCTTGGGAGGCTCATACAAAGGTTTTTACTTTAACGCAGGACCGGTGTTTGCGACCAATAGAGAGAAGTTAGATATAAATGAAGAAATAGAAAATATATCATATGCAGCTCCAGGATACGATAAAATAGAATACTTTAAGAAATGGAAGAAGAAAGAAAGAGTAGATTTAAGTACAAAAGAAAAATATGATGCAGATCACGCAGATTTAGAGAAGGCAGAGGTATCGGGATACAAAGGGACATACAGACTACTTGGATATTATTCAGGCTCACTATTTGGAGACAGTCCTGTAAAGTTAGCAGTAAATACTTTTTTAGATGAGATACATAAAAATTCTGAAACTAAAAAGATTTCAAAACTTTTAGAGGAACTTGAAAACGGTATAACTCTTAGTGGACATCTTATTTGGGATGGGATAGCGTTACTTAAAAACAAAAGTATTATACAAGATGCAGTTACAGAAGGAACAAGTCTATACACTTCAAAAAAAGAAGTATTAAATGGAATACTAACAACAGTGACTAGCAAATTATTAGACAGAGCAGGAATAGGGTATGGAAGAAAGACATCACATTTAGGACTAATAAAACAAGTTCCCAATGACTTTAAACAGCTATTTCCAGGATTAACATCCAATTTTGATTTTTTTGAAATAAATCCAGGGATACTAGATCCAACTTATCTATATTTTAATGGATTTACATATAATGATCCCAATATACCAGGAACCTTAATTAATAAGCCTAAAACGCTTGGTTTAGCAAATGAAAGATCAAAAACAGAAATGCCACAAGCATTAACTGTATCTAACAAAGATTATGAACTAACAAATCGTTGGCATTATCTTGGAGAAGATTTATTTAATTATTCACTTCCAGATTTTGATAAATATTATAGACTTAGTAAGTTAAAAAAAGAGTTTCCAAATTCAAGTCCAGGTGCAAGTGAAATATTGGGATACATTTTTCGTGCGAGTAAGAGAATACTGGTTGCTGATGCAGTAACAAAAATATCAAATATATTAAAAAATCCTTATGAAATGAGAGGAATAGACCTTACAAGAGCAATGTATTTTCACGCGAGTGAAAAAGAAAAGAATATATTTAAAGTAGAAGAAACACTTGCGAAAATAAAAACAGAGTTAGATGAAATAAAAGAGTTAAAACAAACAAATAATATATCAGCAAAATTAAATGCAGGTTATGTTGGAAATGGATATAGAATTGATTTACATTCAAGAATAAATGATAGAACAGATATTAAATCATCAGATGACAAAAAATTAGACTTTACAAAAATCCAACACACAGCAGGAATAAATGTACAAGGAATGTATAAAGGCTTCATAGCTCAAACAAGCTTAGATACAACTTATACTGATGTTAGTTTAAAATATACTAAAAATGGAAAAGATAATAATGCAAAAGAAACAGTATTAAAGTATAAAGATATTAATTTAGTAAGCCAAACATATTTAGGATATAGAATAAAAGTAGGTTCAAAATGGGATATAGATTTAGGATTATCACATTATGGTGAATATGGGTATATAATGCCAGAAACATTTAAAGTGAATGGAGAAGACTACAAACTTAATGTTGTTAAAAGGGATAAAGATGGAAAACCTATAGATTTAGAAGGAAAATCCGTAGATATAAGCACAATGACAGAGAAAAAGCTTGTAGATAAAGCATTTGAGAAAAAAAGTCAAATAAATGATAAAAAAGATGAAAAATCAAAAAGAAAGTTTAATGCAGATGATGCGTTACAAAAAGAGAAGAAGCCATTAGAAAATTCATGGAGAAGCATATACAATATACTATCACCAAAAATAGGAGTAACATATAGACCATATAAAAGTTTTGAGGTAAGAAATGAGTTTCAATTACCAGTAGCATTTAATAAAAGTGAGTTTTCAGGTGTAAATATAATGTATAAGACAGAGTTTAAATATCTGTTGGGAAGCTCAGACTTTGATATATTTACAGACATGAATAAAGCATTTAACTTAAGAACAAAAGGTAAAGTAGACGCAGGAGTAGAATTAGTAGAAAGAAACGGAGTATATGCAAATTATGATATATTTGCAGATTTATCAGCAGCAAAAGTAAGCTTATACGGAAAAGATCTAGATCCCAATATAGATTTATCAATAAACCCATTAGTAGTGAATTTACCACTAAAACCAAGAGTAATAATATCAAAAGAGAATAAAGATATATACTTAAAATATGGAACAGAATTAGAACTAAATAAAGAGACAAGTATAGTAGCAGGAGTACAAAAACAAATAAATAAAGATAAACAAATCTTTAAAAATGACCTACAAAGTACAATAAAAGAAGTATTAGTACATAGAAATAAAAAAGATGAAATAACAGCATTTGATAATAAGTTAAAAGACTTTAAGTTTGAAAATAACTTAAATTACACACTGACACCATTTGTAAATGTAGATAAGATAAGTGATAATTTAACAATAAGAACAGGGTTTTCATCAAAAAGTGGAGAAGCTGTAGTTAAAACCACGAGTATAACAGATTCTGAGTATAGAATAAAAGATGAAGATTTAAAGGCATTAGGAGATTATAAAAATTCAAATTCATATATAACTTATGCACAAGATAAGAATAGAAGTTTTTGGCAAATTCTTGGTGATGCTTGGGTATATTTTGTACCATTAAAAAAATATTCTGATCATAGAGAAATAAATAAAACTGAAATTTTGTTTGATAAAAAGTATAAAGTATATCTTAATTTAGATTATGATAATGAAATTGGGTTTAATGTAAGAACAAATGTTGATTTGGAGTATAACAATGTTAAATATACTTCTAAAGCATTTGAAAAGCATATTGAAAAGATTAAACAAAATGTATATGCTTTGCAAATTAGAGCAAGTAATAAATATATTGATCCACAAGTAAAAGAACAATTTGTTGATCAAAATATTGTATCTTTTGGAAGTAGTGACAATAAACAAAATAAATATGATAAAATAAAGAAAATTATTGAAGAGAGAAATGGAAAAGATTTTGATAATTCATACAAAGATCAAATTATTAAAAAAGTAGAAGAAAAAGTTGAGGATAAAGTTATTCCTGAAAAACCTGTGAGAAATAATTTACAATACAAAAGTATAAACATTAATAGTGATATTCATTTAGGATATAATTTTAAGGTTATAGATGAGTTCTTTATTGGAGTTGGAATAAATCATAAATTAGAGCTTAAGTATGTAATGGTTGACAATGTATTACTAGATGATTTAAAATTATTTGGAAGTAATATGTTGAAAGCAAAAAATATATTATCACCAGAAGTATCGGCAAAATACAATATAATAAAAGGAATATCATGGACATCAAGTATAAATGTGCCGGTAAGTTTTGAAAATGCTAAATATAAGAGAACAAATGTAAATATTAAGACAGGATTTGAGTTTAAATGGTAAAAATAACAACAAAAAGGCTTATATTAAGACCTTTTACTTTAGAAGATTTAGATGATTTTTATGAGTATGCCAAAGTTAAAGGCGTAGGAGAACTTGCAGGTTGGGTACATCATAAGAATAAAGATGAAAGTTTAGAGATACTAAAAATTTTCATAAATAGTGAAGAATATGCTATTGTTTGTAAAGAAAACAATAAAGTTATAGGTTCAGTAGGTGTTAGAGACTGTAGTATTTATGACAATAAGTTTGGTAAAGAAATAGGGTATGTGCTTAGTAAGGATTACTGGGGTCAAGGTTTAATGCCAGAAGCTATAAATAGTATTGTTGAATACTATTTTAAGCAGTTTGATATAGAATATATTAGCTGTAATGCATATAAAAGAAATAAACAGTCACAAAGAGTTATGGAAAAAGCTGGGTTTAAATATTACAAAGATACAAATTTGAAAACAAGATATAATACGGTAGAAGATGCAATAATAACCATAAAATTTAATGTTTACAAAAATAAATAATTGTGATAGTATATATAGGATAATTTGAAAGAGAAAGGAGTCGACAAATGAAAAAAGGATTACACCCTGAATACAGATTAGTTGTATTTGAAGACACAAGCAATGGAGAAAAATTCTTAAGTAAATCAACAAAAGTTACGAAAGAAACAGAAACTTTTGAAGGTGTTGAATATCCAGTTGTTAAAGTGGCTATAAGCTCAACTTCACATCCGTTTTACACAGGAAAATCAAAATTTGTTGATGAAACTGGAAGAGTTGATAAATTTAAGAAAAAATACAATTTATAGTATTGGCAGAGTTTTTTGCTCTGCTTTTTTTTAGAGAAATTAGAAAGAAAGAGGGATTACAATGGCAGTATTTGAATTTAATCATCCTTTGATAGAGCATAAATTAACAAATCTTAGAAATGAGGAAACTGATACAAAACTTTTTAGAGAAAGTTTAAATGAAATAGCAGGACTTATGGTGTATGAAGCAACTAGAGATTTAGAACTTAAAGAAGTGGATATTAAAACTCCAATAATGCAAACAAAAGCTAAAGTTTTAAGTAAACCTGTTACAATAGTACCTATACTTAGAGCAGGTCTTGGAATGGTTGATGCTTTATTAGACTTAATACCTATTGCCAAAGTTGGACATTTAGGAGTTTATAGAAATGAAGAAACTTTTAAACCTGTATATTATTATGCAAAAATGCCAACAAATGTAGTTCAAAGTAAAGTTATAATAATTGACCCTATGCTTGCGACAGGAGGTTCAATTGTTTATACAATAGACTATTTAAAAGAATTAGGTGTTAAAGACATTACAGTTATGTGTATTATTGCTGCACCTGAAGGGATAAAAGTTGTAACTGAAAAACATCCTGATGTTTCAATATATGTAGCAGCTATTGATAAAGGATTAAATGAACATGCATATATTTATCCTGGACTTGGAGATGCAGGGGACAGAATTTTTGGAACTAAATAAAAAAATTAACTTAATACGGTGTAATTACCTAAAAATAAAGTAGGGTTTAATCCTACATTTTTTATGGTATAATATAGGGGAGATGATTCTAGGAAAGTGGAATTTAGAAATAAAAGGTTAAATTTTAATGAGATAAATGAAATTATAGATAATTTGTCTAAATTAGTGTGTGCTAATAATAAAAAGAGTTTATGTATAGCACTTATTGGTGATCTTGGCACCGGGAAAACAGCATTTACAAAAAGATTACTAAAAGGTTTAGGTATAGAAGAAAATGTTAAGAGCCCTACTTTTACATATATGATTGACTATAAAACAAAAGATATGAATATATATCACTTTGATTTGTATAGAGTATCAAATGAAGATGATTTATACAATATAGGGTATTTTGACTATATTGATCAAAAAGGATTAGTTATATTAGAATGGGCGGACTTAATTAAGGGAAATGTACCTGAAAATGCCTTATATTTTGAAATTAAACACGATGATATAGATAGCAGATATATTTCAATATATATAATGAAAGACGGTGAAAAAAGATATGTTGATATTAGCACTTACAACTTCGACTAAACTTGCGAGTATTTCTATTTTTGAAAATGATACAATGCTTGGCAATGTCAATATGAATATGCACAAAACACATTCTACTACAATAGTTGAACAAATAACTGACCTATTTGAATGGTCAGAAAAAAGTATAGATGATGTAGATGTAATACTTTTGTCTAAAGGTCCCGGCTCTTTTACCGGCGTTAGAATAGCAATGTCATTAATTAAAGGCATGTATAGTTTATCAAATAAGGTAAAATTATATACGGTTTCAGAATTAGATGCTATATACTACTTAGCTAAAAACTATGCAGATATAGTTGTTGCAGGGATCGATTCCAGAAAAGGAAAAATTTATTATAATATTCATTCAAATGGTACCAAAATAGTTGAAGACAGTATTGGTAATATATATGATTTAATTCAAGAAATGGAAAAATATGATAAAAGCATAGTATATGCCGGAGATATAGCACTTAATTATACAAAAGATATAAAGCATAATAAATTAGTGGAGATAGATCCTAATAGGTTATTGATTGATTCAAGAGTTTATTTTGAAATGTATAAAAAAAATCTATTAAAAGAAGAGAAAATAGCTGAAGTAGTTCCGTATTATTTAGAAAAATCTCAGGCTGAAAAAGATTTTAATTGAATTTAGTAGCTATTTTATAAAGCAAAAATATATAAAGAAAGGAGATGTGTGATATATATTTTATATCATACAAAATAAGATGTCTTTATTAAAACCTAAAAAAGGCTTTTTTGCTAAATTGAAAGAATTTTTTGTTGGCAAACCTATAGACGATAATTTATATGAAGAACTTGAAGAACTTTTAATAAAATCTGATATGGGTATAAAAACAAGTATGAATATTATTGAAAAGTTAGAAAATAATGTAAGTAAAAAAGGATTAAAAGATTCAAAGGAAGTTTATGAAGAAATAGAAAATATTTTAATTGAAAAACTAACAAGTTTTGATAATCAAAATCTTAATATCGAAAATGGTAAACTTAATATTATACTTGTAATAGGTGTAAATGGAGTAGGAAAAACCACATCAATAGGAAAAATTGCAAATATGTTAAAAAAACAACAAAAAAAGGTTGTAATAGGTGCAGCGGATACATTTAGAGCAGCTGCAATAGAACAACTTGAACAATGGGCTGAAAGAGTTGATGTGAAATTAATAAAACAAACAAAAGGTACAGATCCGGCAGCAGTTGTATTTGATACTTTAAATTATGCAATAAACTCAAAAGCTGATGTTGCAATAATAGATACCGCAGGAAGATTACATAATAAAGTTGATTTAATGAATGAGCTATCAAAAATAAAAAAAGTAGTTGAATCAAAACAAGATATTGCAAATATTGAGACACTTTTTGTAGTTGATTCAACAACTGGTCAAAATGGATTAGAACAAGCTAAAGTATTTAATGAAGTTACTAAACTGACGGGTATTATTTTAACAAAATATGATGGTACGGCAAAGGGAGGAATAATATTTCCGATAATAGATGAGATAAAACAACCTATAAAATATCTTGGAGTCGGAGAAGGCATTGATGATTTAAAACCATTTAATGCAGTAGAATTTGTAAAAGAAATATTTGATAAATAAAGGAGTAATAAAATGGCTAAAAACTTAATTGAAGAATTAAAGTTTAAGGTAAAGCAAAATATAAAAACAGTAGTTTTACCAGAAGCAGAAGATGAAAGAGTAATTAGAGCTGCTGCCCAAGTTATTAATGAAGGTTTTGCAAACATAATACTTGTAGGTGAAAATGAAAAAATAAATGCAGATGCAAAAAAATATGGTGTTGATATTTCAAAAGTAACAATTATAAATCCTAAAACATTTGATAAAATAGAAGAATTTTCACAAGAATTACAAGAATTAAGAGCAAAAAAAGGAATGACTTTAGAACAAGCAAGAGCAACAATGCTTTCAGAACCTAGATTTTTTGGAGCAATGTTAGTTAGAAAAGGTTATGCTTCGGGTATGGTTGCAGGTTCAAACTCTCCAACAGCTTCAGTTTTAAGAGCTGCTATACAAGTAATAGGACCTAAACAAGGATTAAAAACGATATCAAGTTCTTTTATTATGTTATTAAACGATGATACTTACGGACAAGATGGTATTTTAATCTTTTCAGATTGTGCAGTAATACCTAATCCTACAGCACAACAAATTGCAGATATATCAATATCAGCAGTTGAAAAAGCAAGAAAAATAGCGGAAATAAAAGATCCGAAAGTAGCCCTACTTACATATTCAACAAAAGGAAGTGCAGAGGGTGATGTTGTAACTAAGATGAGAGAAGCTAGACAAATATTGGAAGAAAGAAATGTAGATTTTGATTTTGATGGTGAGCTTCAACTAGATGCTGCAATAGTTCCTGAAGTTGCAATGTTAAAAGCAAAAGATTCAACAGTTGCAGGTAAGGCAAATGTATTAATTTTCCCTAATTTAAGTGCTGGAAATATAGGATATAAATTGGTTCAAAGACTAGGAAAAGCAACGGCTTTAGGACCATTTGTTCAAGGACTTGCAAAACCTGTACATGACTTATCAAGAGGTTGTAGTGTAGAAGATATAGTAGGTGTAGTTGCTGTAACTACAAGCGAAGGAGAGTAAAATGAAGATATTAGTTATAAATAGTGGAAGTTCATCATTAAAATTTGAACTTATAAATACACAAACAAAACAAAGTTTAGCAAAAGGTATATGTGAAAGAATAGGAATAAAAGATCAAATTTTTACTTATAAAAATCTAGTAAGTGGATTTAAAATAGAAGAAAAACCTGAAGATATGCCAAATCACAATAAAGCAATAGAAGTTGTACTTAAAGCATTACAATATAGTGAACATGGAGTGTTAAAAACTATTGATGAAGTTGATGCTATAGGGCATAGAATAGTTCATGGTGGAGAATATTTTGATGATGCAGTAATAGTTGATGATTCAGTAATAGCAAAATGTGAAGAATTAATAGAGCTTGCTCCGTTACATAATCCTGCAAATGTTATGGGTATAAAAGTAATGCAAGAATTACTTCCATCAAAACCTAATGTAGCAGTATTTGATACATCATTCCATCAAACTATGCCAGATTATGCATATACTTATCCTATACCATTAGAGGATTATAAAGATCTTAAAGTTAGAAAATATGGAGCACATGGGACATCTCATAAATATGTAAGTATGGAAGCAGCGAAAGAATTAAATAATCCAAATTCTAAAATTATTGTATGTCATTTAGGAAATGGAGCTTCAATATCAGCTGTAAAAAATGGAAAAGTAATAGATACTTCAATGGGACTTACTCCTCTTGGAGGTATAATGATGGGGACAAGATGTGGGGATTTAGATCCGGCTGTACCTTTATTCATTATGCAAAAAAGAGAACTAGATGCAAAACAAATGGATCATAGATTAAATAAACAATCAGGATTTTTAGGGATTTTTGGAGAAAGTTCAGACTTTAGAGATATACAAAAAGCTATGGAAAGTGGTAACAAAAGGGCAAAACTTGCATATGAAATGTTTTGCTATAGAGTAAGAAACTTTATAGGAGCTTACACAATGGCTTTAGAAGGTGTAGATGCAATCGTATTTACAGGAGGTATAGGAGAAAATGCAGCTAAGGTTCGTGAAGGAGTTTGCAAGAATTTAGAATTTTTAGGTGTAGAATTAGACTATGAAAAAAATAATCAAAGAATTTCAGGAACTGTTGAATATTCTAAACCAAACTCAAAAGTTAAGGTATACAAAATAGAAACAGCAGAAGAATTGATGATAGCTCTTGATACTGAAAGATTGGTAAAAGGACTATAAAGATAAATATATTGACAACTTTTTATATACAGTGTATTATTTATTTGAAATTTAATATTAAATAAAAAAAGCAAACACCCCAACTAATGTTTAAAAGCACAGATACGTTCTGAATAGTTGGGGTTAATCATTATTTTAATAAATTATGAAAATTAAATATATAAATAAAAATAATTTTATATCCCCAAAAAGTTTGATTTTTGGGATTTTTTATTATATAACAGTAGAAAAAAAAGCCTAAATATACTATAATATCTACATAAATTAAATTATTAGCTTAAGGAGAAAAATGGATAAAATCATAGGAATTAATCCAGTGACGGAAGTATTAAAAACTTCAAAAAATATTGAAAAACTTGAAGTGTTTAAAGGCATAAAAAAAGAATCAATAAAAGAAATATTAAGACTTGCAAGTAGTAGAAATATTAAAATTTTTTATACAAATAAAAGAGAAAATAACTCACAGGGTGTGGTTGCATATATAACAGACTATAATTACAATATAAGTCTTGAAAGTTTATTAGAAAAAGAACTCAAGAAAGAAAAATCAGTTATAGTAATATTGGATCAAATACAAGATCCTAGAAATTTTGGAGCGATTTTAAGATCGTGTGAATGCTTTGGAGTTGGCGGTGTTATTATACAAGACAGAAATAATGTTAGAGTTACTGAAACAGTTGTAAAATCATCAGCCGGAGCTATTGAGTATGTTGATATAACAGAAGTAACAAATATATCAGATACAATTGACAAATTAAAAAAATATGGATATTTTGTTTATGGAACAGCAGCAGATGGAGAGTACTTGTATTCTAAAATAGATTACCCTGATAAAGTTGCAATAGTTTTAGGTAATGAAGGTAGTGGAATGAGAAAAAAAGTAAGAGAACATTGTGATACAACGTTAAAAATACATTTAAAAGGTGTAATAAATTCACTTAATGTATCTGTTGCATGTGGAATACTTCTTTCACAAATAAGTAAATAATTAAAAGGTGGATATAATGAACGAGTATAAATCAAGTATAATAGAAAAAAAGTGGCAAGAAAAATGGGAAAAAGATAATATATTTAAAACATATAATGAAGTAGAAAATAAAAAGAATTATTATGTTTTAGAAATGTTTGCATACCCATCAGGTAAACTTCATGTAGGTCATTTAAGAAACTATACTATTGGAGATGCGATAGCAAGATACAAGAAAATGAAAGGATTTAATGTATTACATCCTTTTGGTTGGGATAGTTTTGGACTTCCTGCTGAAAATGCAGCTATTGATAATGGAGTACATCCTGAAAAGTGGACAAGTAAAAATATTGAAAATATGAAAAAACAGTTAAAACTTATGGGAATATCTCATGACTGGGATAGAGAAATAGCCACATATAAACCGGATTACTATAAATTTAATCAAAAGTTATTTATTGAAATGTACAAAAAGGGTTTAGTTTATAAAAATAAATCATATGTAAATTGGTGTCCAGATTGTAATACTGTACTTGCAAATGAACAAGTAGAACAGGGTAAATGTTGGAGACATGGGAAAACAGATGTTGTACAAAAAGAATTAGAACAATGGTATTTAAAAATAACTCAGTATGCACAAGAATTACTAGATGGACATGAAATGTTAAAAGCAGGGTGGCCTCAAGAAGTAATTGCAATGCAAAAAAACTGGATAGGTAAATCACAAGGAACAAGTATATTTTTTGAACTTGACGGTATAGATGAAAAAGTTGAAGTATTTACCACAAGACCTGATACAATTTATGGAATTACATATTTTGTTATTGCTCCAGAGCACCCTATAGTTGAAAAATATGTATTGAAAAATAAGCCAGAGTTAAAAGAAATAGTAGATTCTATGATAAATGAAGATACTATTTCAAGAGAAGCTGAAGATAAAGAAAAAGTTGGAGTATTTACAGGTCTTTATGGTAAACACCCAATAACAAATGAAAAAGTAGAAATATGGATAGCAAATTATGTATTAATGAATTATGGTACTGGAGCTGTAATGGCTGTACCGGCTCATGACAAAAGAGATTTTGATTTTGCTAAAAAATATAATTTAAGTGTTAAACAAGTAATTGAAGGAGAAGAATTACCTTACGTAGGAAATGGTAAATTAATAAATTCAGGAGAATTTAATGGTGTAGAAAATGAAAAAGCTAAAAAGCTTATTACCGATTATCTAAAAGAAAAAGGTATAGGAGGATATAAGGTAAATTATCGTTTACATGATTGGTTAATTAGTAGACAAAGATATTGGGGAACACCTATTCCTGTAATTTATGATGAAAATAACGAAATAATACTTGAAAAAGAAGAAAACTTACCTGTAAAATTACCTTTAGATATAGAGTTTACAGGTAATGGTAATCCACTTGAAACATCAAAAGAATTTAAAAACGTTGATTTAGGAAATGGTAAAATAGGTAGAAGAGAGACAGATACTATGGATACCTTTGTAGATTCATCTTGGTACTATTTAAGATACACAGATCCAAAAAATCAAATAAAACCTTTTGAAAGTTCAATAGCAAATAAATGGACACCAGTAAATCAATATATAGGTGGAGTAGAACATGCTGTAATGCACTTGTTATATGCAAGATTTTTCCATAAAGCATTAAGAGATTTAGGCTATGTAAATTCTGATGAACCATTTGAAAGACTACTTACTCAAGGTATGGTTTTAGGAAACTCTTACTATTCAAAAAATGAGAGAAGATACTTATTCTCTAAAGAAGTAAAATGGGAGAAAAATAAAGCATATAGTATAAAAACTAATGAAGAATTAGTTGTTAAATTAGAAAAAATGAGTAAATCTAAAAATAACGGAGAAGATCCGGCAGAAATTGTAGCTAAATATGGTGCAGATGCTGCAAGACTATTTGTATTATTTGCAGCTCCGCCTGAA
Source organism: Caviibacter abscessus (assembly GCF_001517835.1). Lineage (NCBI taxonomy): Bacteria > Fusobacteriati > Fusobacteriota > Fusobacteriia > Fusobacteriales > Leptotrichiaceae > Caviibacter > Caviibacter abscessus. The sequence continues at coordinate 188,455 of NZ_LOQG01000011.1, read as the reverse complement.
AAAGAACTTGAGTGGAATGAAAATGGTCTTGGTGGAGCATATAGATTTATAAACAGAATATTTTTACTTTTAAATGAAACATCAAGTTTTACAGATAAAAATGAAATAGTATTAAAAAATAGAACAAAAGAAGATGAAAACTTACAAAGAAAATTACATAAAACTATAAAAAAAGTAACTCAAAGTATGGAAGATAATTTCCACTTTAATACTGCAATAGCATCACTTATGGAACTACTAAATGATATGACAACATATAAGCAAGAAGTTATTGATAAATCTAATTTTGGTACTGAATCTAAAAAGATTTGGTATGAAACATTATATAAAACAAGTCTTATGATATCTCCTTTTGCACCACACGTTGCAGATGAAATGTTAGAGGAACTTGGAGAAGTAAAAACAGCATTTGAACTTGATTATCCTATATATGATGAAACTTTTACAAAGGATACGAGTATAACACTTGTTATACAAGTAAATGGTAAAGTTAGGGATAATGTAGTAGTTGATATTAATACAGATGATGAAAAAATAAACGAAATTGCATTATCGCTTGATAAAGTTAAATCACATATTGAAGGTAAACAAGTAGTAAAAATAATTAATGTAAAAAACAGACTAGTAAATATAGTTGTCAAATAGGTTTTACTGATGTAGTCTTTGCTGCATCAGTTTTGCTTATATACCATTTTTAAGGGAGAAAGATTAATGAAAAAGGTTGCTTTAATAATGGCTGGTGGTTCAGGAACAAGATTTTGGCCTTTATCAACAAAAGATAAACCTAAACAATTTTTAAAATTAATTTCAGATAAAACTATGCTTGAGCAAACTATTGATAGAGTAGCTTTAGTTACTGAAAAAGAAAATATATATATTGTAACAAGTAAAAAGTACAGTAAAATAATAAATGAAATTTTACCAGATTTTACTAATATTATAATTGAGCCAATGGCAAAAGATACAGCAGCTTGTATTGGATATTCAGTTATGAATATACTAAAAAAATATAAGGAAGATGTAATTGTAAGTATTTATCCTTCAGATCATTTGATAGAAGATATGGATAAATTTAAAAATTATGTAAAAAAAGCATATGATATAGCTGATAATGGCTATATAGTAACTATGGGAATTAAACCCACTTATCCTGAAACTGCGTACGGATATATTGAATATAGAGGAGAAGATGTTTTAGCATTTAGAGAAAAACCTAATATAGATATTGCTGAAAGATATTTTGAATCAAAAAATTATTTATGGAATAGTGGTATGTTTTTTGTAAAAGCAAGCGTAATGTTAGATGAGATAAAAAGATATCTACCAGAACATTATTACTTACTTTATGATGATAAATTTGAACAATTAAATCCTGTTTCAATAGACATTGCAGTTATGGAAAAAACAAAAATTGCCAAAGTTATAGCTGTTGATTTTAAATGGAACGATGTTGGAAGCTTTAATTCACTTGAAAAAGTATTTGATAAAGATGATACAGGTAGTATAGTAAGAGGCGATACAAAATATGTTTCATTAAACAGTAGTAAAAATATTGTTATAAATGAACAAGAAGGTAAAATTATAGCAGTAGTAGGTATTGATGATTTAATAATTGTAAATACTGAAGATAAATTATTAATATGTCCTAGAGAAAAAGGACAGGAAATAAAAAAAATATCAGGACTTATAAATGAATAATAAAGATAGCCTTTTAAAAGGTACATTAGTTTATACAAGTGCAAATGTTATAACAAAACTTGGTGGACTTGTTTTTCTACCTATAATGACCAGAATTTTAACAGCACAAGAATATGGAATTATAGGGATTTTATCACCAATTACAACAATATTTACAATAATTTTGGGTTTAGGTTTTTATAACGTTTCCATGAAAAAGTATGTTGATTTAAAAGATAATGAAAATGAATTAGGCTCTTTTAATTTCACAATAATATTTAGTATATTTATACTTTGCCTATTTGTTATGGCAATATTATTTTTGCCAATATCAAAAAAAATATTTTTATACATAGTATCAGTAAATTATACATTAATATTAATATCAATAATGATTTCAATGGTAAATGCGTTTAATAATATTGCATTAACTTTGTTTAGAATGAAAAGAAATTACTTTAGAGTGGCTGTTGGATCATTAATATCATTTTTTACTAATTATTTTTTAGCGATATTTTTTATTAAAAAACTAGGACTTGGAGTATTTGGCAATCAACTGGCTAATTTAATAGCTGTTTTTACGTTGTTTGTATATTTTTATATTGAATATTTTAAAACAGTAAAACCAAAATTTTCAAAAAATTATTTGACTTATTCTTTGTATAACGGGATTCCGTTAATATTTATAGAACTTACAGATCAATTAGTAAATTTTAGTGATAGATTGATACTTTCAAAATTTAACATTTCACTTGCAGTTATAGGAGCTTACACTTTAGCATATACTGGTTCAAGAGTTTTAGGAATTATAACAAGTTCTTTTGTGGGTGCTTTTACTCCTGTTTTATATGAGAATATAAAAGCATCAAGTAAAAAACTTGAAAATTTCTTAGCAATATTAATGTTTTTTTGTGTAATTGGTACACTTTTTGCAAATGAAGCAATAACTTTAATATTTCCACCACACTATAAACAAGCAGTATTATATATGCCGATAGTTTTAACAGCTGTTATGGCACAAGCACTTTATGCACTTGATTATTATTTTCATTATAATGAAAAAAGTGCATATATAATATATTTTACTTTATTATCTCTTGTAATAAACGTTGTTCTTAATGTGATATTTATACCTATATATCCACAATATGCAGTAATAATTGCATCACTTACAACACTTATTGCATTTTTAATAAGGGATATATTAGAGCTTTATTTAATAAAAAAATGGTTTGATATAGAATTTAATTATTTTAATTTATTAAAATACCTATTTATTGCATTTAATCCATTAATTTGGTATCTTGCAATTGCTAAAATAAGTATAAATATTATTTTATTAAAATTAATATATATTGTAATTGCTGTTTTATTAACATATAAGGAGGTAAAATCTTGGATAAAATATTTACAATCTTTACTCCTACGTATAATAGAAAAGATAAGTTAAAAAGACTTTATGATAATCTTCTTGAGCAAACGTATAAAGATTTTACTTGGCTTATAATAGACGATGGTTCAAGAGATGGTACAAAAGAAATTATTAAAGATTTTATAGGACTTGATGTTAAGTATATTTATAAATCTAATGCAGGAAAACAAAGAGCATATAACGATGCAATAGAAATTGCCGATACGAAATATTTTATTTGTCTTGATTCAGATGATTATTATACAAGCGATGCTCTTTATAAAATAAAAAAGATACTTGATAAATCCGATGAAAAAATTGCAGGACTTGCCTATTTATCAAAATATGAAAACGGGGATATTATAGGCACAAAATTTAATGTAAAAAGAGCTAATCATTTTGATATATATAATAAATACAAAGTAACTGGGGACAAAGGTTTATGCTTTAAATTGGAAATACTTAAAAAATATAGATTTAAAGTATTTGAAAATGAAAAGTTTACAACGGAAGCATATTTATATAATAAAATAGCAAGAGATTATGAAATGCTTTGCTTAAATGAATATTTAGAAATAAAAGAATACTTAGAAAATGGTCTAACATCAAAATATGACAAACTTCTAACTTCAAATCCTAAAGGTCAAGCACTTTACTATAATGATATGTTTTACCATAGTAAAAATATAGTAATTGCCGCAAGATATATTAAATTCAGTTTAATAGCTAGATATAGTTTTTTTAAGATTTTAAAAGATTCCAATGCAAAACTATGTACTATATTGGCACTACCTGTAGGGATATATATGTATTTAAAATATAAAATGAAAAGGTAAAGGAATACAATGACTAAAAAACAAAGTTTATATGGGCATATAATAGTAATTATTTTATCAATTTTGGTATTTAATTTATTTTCAGAAATAAAACATTTAGAACTGTTGGTTTCGGCAGTATATATATATACTTTAATACATACAAAATATTATTTATCATTTCTTAATGTTTATATGATATTTTTGTATACATTAGGTTTATTTAATTTTAGCAGAATGTTTTTAGATTTATTGGGGCATTCAAGTTTTGGTTGGGCTACGAAATTTGCAAATTATTATTTTACCGAGAGTGTAAAAATTGAAATATTACATGTTTTTCTTTTAGTAATACTGTTTGTTCAACTTGGATTTTTAATATTTGTAAATACAAATGACATAAAATTTAATTTTACTATTTCAAGAAATGAAAGAGTAATAAAAATATCAAAATTAATATTTTTAATATCAATGCCAATGCTTGTTATTAAACTTTTAATACAGTTTAGATACATATTAAGTTTAGGTTACAGTGCATATTATACAGGTGTTTTAAAAAATATAGAATATCCTATTTACACAATGGGTAGTGGAACACTTATGACTATAGCATTTATCCTATTTTTAACGGCTATCCCTACCAAAAACGAATTTAAAATATATTCTACTATATATTTATTGGTAAAATTTGTAGATTCCTTAAAAGGAGCAAGAGCCATATTTTTAACTCAACTTTTATTTATACTTTGGCTATATAAAAGACAGTATGGAATTAAAATAAATTTTAAATACATGTTAAAATTATTTTCATTTGTTGCTATATTTTCACAAATATTAGTAAATTTTAGAGAAAAAACAATATTTTCTTTTAAACTTATACAAGGATTTTTAGATTTTCTTTTTTCACAAGGAGTAAGTTATTTAGTTTTAGGTTATACAATAGATATACATGAAAAAATACCTAACAAACCATATATATTACAGGGGTTATTCGGATTTAAAGGTCAAGGTTTTGAAGCATTAAATACGACAAATTCTCTTGCAGATGTACTGACATATAATTTGGATAAAGTATCATATTTAAAAGGTGAAGGGATAGGTTCAAGTTTTATAGCAGAATCTTATCTTTTAGGTTATGTTGCTATGATCCTAATATTTATATTATTAGGATATTTTATAACTTACTATGAAACTAAAGTAGGTCAAAATAGATATTTACTTATGTTATCTGTGTATATAGTGCCAAATATTTTCTATATACCTAGAGGTTCTCTTTTTGGCGGTGGATTACTTATGTTTTTATTAACTTATTCAATAATATATATAATATTTTATAAGGTGGTGTATAAAAATGGAAACAATACCTAAAAAAGCTTATTATGTTTGGATAGGAAATGCTAAAAAACCTGAAATTTTTAATAAATGTTATGAGTCATGGAAAATGTATCTAAAAGACTATGAAATAATAGAAATTAATGAAAGTAATTTTGATATTGAGTATCATAGAAAGAAAAATAAGTTTTTTAATGAATGTTTTGAAAAAAAAATGTGGGCATATTGTAGTGACTATATACGAACAGTGGTACTTTATGAAAATGGAGGTATATATTTAGACATAGATATGCAACTTTTAAAGCCTATTGATGAATATTTAAAATATGATTTTTTTATAGGATATGAAAGTGATGAATATTTAGGTGTTGGATTATATGGTGCTAAAAAAAATAGTGAAATTTTAAAAGAACTACTTAATTTTTATAATGATAAAATATATAATTTTGCACTTTGGACCATACCTAAAATATTAACTACAATTATCAAAGAAAATAATTTTGATAAAAATGAAAAAATATTATTGTTTGAAAAAGAATATTTTTATCCATTTGGATTAAATGAAATATTTACGCCTAATGTTATTACAAATAAAACTGTAGCAATACACTGGTGGAATGCGAGCTGGAGTAATTTAAAAAATAAATTGTTTTTAGAAACCAAGCATTTAAAAGGTATAAAAAAAGTTTTAAAAAAAGCAAAGATAATACTTAGAGTATGGATAAAAGGGTATTAGAGTTTATGAAATAAAAAAAAGAGAGCACCATATATTTGGATTTGAAGATAAATATAACAAAAAAATTATTTAGAAAATGAGAATGTACATGTTATACAATGATAAAATTTTGGCGAGATTATTCTCGCCATTATCGATTTATCTAAGCTAAATTTGATATAATGGCTGCGATAAAAGGAGAATGTCATAAGGATATAGATGTGTACTAGACATTATATATGAAAATTATGACTACATAGTAAACTTTACTATTATTGGAAATGGCCGTTTAACAAAATATATTAAAATAAATTAATCAAAATGGTGCAAGCTATTGAAAAAAAATTTACACAGTGTATAATATAGTAAAATAAAAAGGACGGGATATATAATGAAAATTTCACTTATTTTACCTACTCTTAATAGAACAGACGATTTAGAGTTATTTCTTGATAGTTTACTTTCTCAAACATATAAAAATTTTGAATTAATTGTAATTGATCAAAATAAAAGTAATGAGATAAAGGAAATAATTGATAAATATTTAGGTAAAATAGAAATAAAATATATAAAAAGTGATGTATTAGGAATAAGTATAAATAGAAACAAAGGTTTATTTTATAGAAGCGGAGAAATAATAGGTTTTCCTGATGATGATTGTACTTATGCTCCCGATACACTGCAAAAAGTAGTAAATTATTTAATAGATAAACAAAGGCATATTTATTCTTGCAGAACTCTTGAAAAAGGTAAAAATTATGGTACAGGAGTAATGTTTGAAAACGACTGTGAAATAAAAATAGGAAATGTTGAAAAGACTGTTAAATCAATAACTTTTTTTGTGAATATAAAAGAAGATGATATATATTTATTTGACAATAAATTGGGAGTAGGCTCTATTTTTGGAAGTGGAGAAGAAACAGACTATATTTTAACTCTACTTCATAAAGGATATAAGGGAGAGTATTTTGCAAATGATATAATTTATCACCCTGCAAAAAAAGGAAATTATGATGATTTAAATAGAGCGTATAACTATGCAAGAGGCTATGGAGCTCTTTGTAAAAAAGAAGTTATTTACAGAAAAAATTATTTATACATTTTTAAATTTTTAAATAAGATAATTAGAAGTATAGGCGGTTGTTTAATTTCAAAACATGGTAAATATCACGGAGAAGTTTTAAGGGGAAGGCTATCAGGCTTTTTTGGTTATAAAAATGATTAGAAAAATATTTAATATGATACTTGCATTTGTCACTTATCCTTTTTGTAAAATTAAAGAAGATATTTGGCTTGTAGGTGGAAATGCTGGTCAACTTTATGTTGATAATGCCAGAGCAATTCACGAGTTTTTATTAAAACGTAGAAAAAATGTTTACTGGATTGTAGAAAAAAATAGTAATTTAAGAAATTATTTTGAAAAAAATAATATACCTTATTTAATTAAAGGTTCATATAAATCTTATTTATACTTTATGAGTTCAAAGGTAAGTTTATTTTCTCATTCAATATCAGCGGATATAGTACCATATTTATGTGCTGTTCCTTTTATTAATTATTTTCATTATAAGAATTACAAAGTATTTTTAAATCATGGAACTGTTGGGCTAAAAAAAAGAGCTGCAATGAATAAAAAATATGAAAAATTAATAGATAAATTACTTAAATCATATAATCTTAATCCTTGTGACAGCAAACTGGAAAAAGATATAAAAGTAAACGATTGGAAAATGAATGAAGAAACTATGTATGTTTGTGGTTATCCAAGATATGACAGATTATATGGAAAAATAAATGTAAATTCTGATATTTTATATATGCCTACTTGGAGAAATTATAGTGATATTAGTGGATATATTAATAAAATAAATGAGTTTATTAATAATAAAAAATTACTAAATTATTTAAAAACTAATAATAGATATTTAAAAGTATATATACATCAGTTAATGCAAGATAAAATAGAGATTTTAAATAATAATGACAGAATAGTTTTACTTGATAAAAATGAAGATGTAACAAATTTATTGAAAAAATCAGATATTCTAATAACGGATTATTCAAGTGTTGCTTATGATTTTTATTTTATGAGAAAAAAAGTTATTTTTTATCAGTTTGATCAAAAAGAATATTTAGAAAAAATAGGTTCTTATGTTGATTTAAATAATTTATTCGGTGAAGTTGTGTTTAATGCTGACGATGTAGTTGAAAGTATTATTAGTAGTAAACAAATAGAATATGGAAAGTATTTTTCATATGTAGATGATAAAAATTGTGAAAGACTTTATAAGAGAATATTAAAGGATGTGTATAATGGAAAAGGTTAGTATTATAACACCCGTATACAATAGTGAGAAATATATAAGAAATACAATAGAAAGTGTTTTAAATCAAACATATAAGAATTTTGAACTAATATTAATAAATGATAAATCAAGTGATAAAAGTCTTAAGATTTGCCAGTCGTATGATGATGAAAGAATAAAAATAATAGATTTAGAAAAGAATGTTGGAGTATGTCGTGCAAGAAATATAGGAATTGAAAAAGCTTGTGGAAGATACATTTCTTTTCTTGATTCAGATGATATTTGGTCTGAAAATAAGCTTATGGAACAAATTGAGTTTATGAAAAAAAATAGTGCTGAAATTTGTTGTACAGAATATGAAAGAGTAAATGAAAATTTAGAAAAAATAGGATATATACATATTAAGGAAAAAATCAGTTATCAAGATATGTTAAAAAATAACTATGTTGGTTGTTTAACGGTAATATATGATACATTTTCAATTGGAAAAATGTATTTTGATGAAATAAACAAAAATGAAGACTATTTATTATGGCTTAAAATAATAAAAAAAACAGGATATATTTACGGTTTACGTAAAAATCTTGCAAAATATAGGGTTATTACCGGCTCAAGATCAAGTAATAAATTTAAAGTTATACTGGCAAGATGGGAAATATATAGAAAGTATGAAAAATTAAATATACTTTCATCATTTTATTACATAATAAATTATGGTATAATTGCAGTAGTTAAAAATAGGAGAATTAGCAAATGAAAAAGACTATTGATAGAAAAAGTTTTATGTATTTATATGTTATACTTAATATACTAATTTTTGTTTTAGGATTGGTTGTAGTCAATAAACCTTTGAATTATAAAAGCTTTATGCTGCTATCTATTTCTTTTGTTTTTTATTATATATTTAATGTATTTAACATGGATTACTTAAAATATAGTTTGAAGCAATTATTGGTAAATATAGTTTTAAATGTTTGTCTATTTTTCATGAGTAATTTAATATTTTTTAGACAAAATGAGGGGATTATATTCTTCGGTCTTATGATGTTTTATCAAATTGTTGCAAAATATTTAATATTAAATTATTCAAAATTAAGACCAAGACTTTTATTTGTCGGAGAAAATGAATATAAAGAAGAAATAAAAGAAGAGGTAATTAAATCAAAATTATTTCATTTAGCTTTAGAATTAACAGAAGATCAAGATATTCAAAATTTAATTGAACACATAGAAAAATATAGAATAGATGTAGTTGTAGACTTTGATTCAGGTATACTTAAAAATGAATTAATAGCAAACTATTTATTTAATAAAAAATTAGAAGGATTCAAATTTTTTAATTTTAAAGGTTTTTATGAAAAAACTTTATACAAATTACCTATAAAAGTATTGAAAAAAAAATATTTTTTATTGGAAGACGGCTTTATTTCATATCAGGATCAACTTAAGAAAAATCTTAAAAGATTATTTGATTTATGTTTTGCAATAGTTATACTTATACCTTCAATTCCTATAATGATAATAGCTGCAATAATAATTAAATTGGAATCAAAAGGACCTATTATTTATTCTCAGGAAAGAATAGGAGAAAATAATAAGGCGTTTAAAATATATAAATTTCGTTCTATGAGAGTAGACTCTGAAAAAAATGGTCCTGCTTGGGCTAAAGAAAAAGATAATAGAGTTACAAAATTTGGTAATATAATGAGAAAAACAAGAATTGATGAATTGCCACAATTGTATAATGTTATAGTCGGAGAAATGAGTTTTGTAGGTCCAAGACCTGAAAGACAATTTTTTATAGATACTTTAGAAAAAGAAATACCTTACTATAATTTAAGACATATTGTAAAACCTGGATTAACGGGTTGGGCTCAAGTTAAATATCCATATGGTGCAAGTGTTGAAGATGCTTATAGAAAATTACAGTATGATTTGTATTACATAAAAAATTATTCTTTGTCATTTGATATATTAATAATATTAGATACTATAAAAATAGTAATATTTGGAAAGGGAAGATAATGAAAGAAGTTCTGATTTTAGGTGGAGCAGGATTTATCGGTTCGCATATAGCGGATGTTTTTTCGCAAAATGGGTATAAGTGTATAATAGTTGATAACTTAAGCAAAGGAAATCTTAAAAATATTGAAAGTGTTAAGAATAAAGTTTTTTATCAAATAGATATATGTAATAAAAAAGATTTAAAAGAAGTTTTTGAAAAGCATAATATAGAATTAGTTTATCATGAATCTGCACAAATAAGTGTAACTGAGTCTATAAAAGATCCATATTTTGACGCAAAGGAAAATATAATGGGTCTTATAAACGTTCTTGATTTATGTGTTGAATATAAAGTAAAAAAATTAGTATTTGCTTCTTCAGCAGCAGTTTATGGAGTGCCTTCTTCTGAAATTTCAAAAGAAAACGATAGTTTATGTGCATTATCATTTTACGGACTTACAAAAAAAACTGGAGAAGAATATATTAGGTTATATCATGATATATTTGGACTGGATTATGTAATATTTAGATATTCAAATGTATTTGGACCTAGACAATCAGTTGAGGGTGAAGCTGGAGTTGTAGCAATATTTAGTAACAATATGATAAACGGACAAGATGTATATATAGATGGAGATGGTCTACAAACAAGAGACTTTATTTATGTAAAAGATGTAGCATATGCAAACTATATTGCCGGTATAGAAAATATTAAAAATAATACTTTCAATTTATCAAATAATAGTAAAACTAGTATATTGGAATTATATAATATTATGAAAGAAGCATTTTTATTTAAAGGTAAGCTTATATTCCGTGAAGCCAGAAAAGGTGATATAAGAGATAGTAGACTTGATAACACTAAATTACTTGAAAATACATCATATAGAGCAGAATATAGTGTAAAAGAAGGTATTAACGAATATGCAAGGAGTATAGAATGTATTTAAAAGGATTGGAATTAAATGGATTTAAGTCATTTTCCAATAAAGTTTGTTTGGATTTTACAAAAGGTATAACAGCTATAGTAGGTCCCAATGGTTCAGGAAAAAGTAATATTTTAGATGCGATACTTTGGGTTTTGGGAGAACAAAGCTATAAATCCATACGTGCTAAAGACAGTACAGATGTAATATTTTCAGGTGGTAAAAATAAAAAAGCAAGATCATCTGCAACTGTTAGTCTAATAATTAGTAATGAAGATAGATTTTTAGATTTAGATAGCGATAATATCGTAATTAGCCGTACTATAAATAGAAATGGTGAAAACGAATATAGTTTAAATGGAAAGAAAACAAGATTAAAAGATATAAATGCTTTGCTTATGGATACTGGTATAGGTAAGCAAGCTTATTCTGTTATAGGTCAAGGTAAAGTTGAGAGAATAATCGCCTCATCTCCTGCTGAAATTAGGGCTGTAATAGATGAAGCTGCCGGTATAAAAAAGGCAAAAACTGAAAAAGAATTATCAAATAAAAAACTAGAATCTGTTCAAAATGAAATAGAAAAAATAGAATTAGTTGAAGAAGAATTAAAAAGACATTTAGACAGATTAGAGCAAGAATCAAAAAAAGCAAGAACATATATGGCATATACAAAAAAGATAAATGTATTGAAATATATGCTTTTTTGTTATGTAAAAAATAGTGTTCAAACAAGACTTGATAATTTAAATGAAAATAAAAAAAATCTTGAAAAAGAATTAGAAACACTAAATAATGATTTAGATAATCTTTTAATGGAATTAAAAAATATTAATGAAAGCAAAAATAAAATAGAGCAAGATATAAAAGAATTAACTCTTGATAATGAAAATCAGACACAAAGAGTTAAGCAACTTCAACAATTAGAGTTTGAATATATAACGAAAAAAGCAAATTTTAATGCACAAATAAGTTCAAAACAAGAAAGAGTAAAAGAACTTGAAGATAAAAAAACGCAATTATCAAAAACTTTGGAGCAATATGATGCAGAGCTTAAAAGTAAAAAAGAAGAAATAGATGGATTAAATTTACAAAGAGAAAAATTGGATAGAGTCATTAATCTTAATATTGAAATGAAAAAAGATTATAACGAAAAAATAAAGCTTTGTGAAGAAAACTATAAGAAATATGATGTAGATAAATTAAGGCTAAAGTTTGAAAATGAAGATTTGGAAAAAAGAATAGAAAAATCAAAAATAAAACTTGAGCAAGTAACAAAAGAAAAAGAAGAAAGCATAAAAAAATTAGATAGTATAGGTTCTGAGTTCAGTGAAAAAGAAAATCTTTTACAAAAAGAACAAGAATTTGAAATTTTAAAAAATACGATAGAAGATTTAAAAAAACAAAAGCATAATTTACAAGTTCATTATGATGAAATAAGTAGTAAATATACCAGCTTATATAGCATAATTGAAAATCAAAAAAATATGAGTGCGGGTATACAATTTGTTTGTAAAAATTCTAAAAATGATAAAAAAGTTTTAGGTCCATTAGTAAATATGTTAGATATACCTAAAAAATATCAGATGGCATTATCGACTATAGGTGCATATTCATTTAATGATATAATTGTTGAAGATAGTCAAACTGCAAATAAGTACATATCTTTGTTAAAAGAAAGTAAAATTGGGACAGTTTCATTCATACCTATTGATAATATAAAGGTAAAAGCTATAAATACTAAAAAATATGATGGTAGTATAGACTATGCAAGAAATTTGGTTAAAAATATTTCTGGTAATAAAAATGTTGATAAAGTAATAGAATATGTATTTTCAAATTCTTTAGTCGTTGAAAAACTTGAAAATGGTGTTAAACTATCTAAATTTGTTAATGATAGAATTGTAACTTTAGATGGAGATATTATTTCTGCGACAGGAAGAATGACCGGAGGTTATAACACAAGAAAAATTGATAATTCATTACTTAAAAATACACAGTTAAAAGAACTTGAAACAGAAAAAGAACAAAGTTTTAAAAATCTTGAAAATATAAATAGTAAAATAGCTGAAAATCAGGAAGTTTTAGAAAAATTAAGAGTTATACTTGATGATTTGAAATCAAATTATGAAACATATAAGTATGAAAAACTAAAAATTCAAAGAGAGCAGGACACATATACTTTTGAAATAGAAGAAAATGAAGAGTTTATTAAAACAAAAACAACAGAAATTGCCGAAAATGTTAAATTAATTAAAGCAATTGAAAAAAATATAGTTGATAATGAAAAACATTTAAAAGAATTAATTTCTAAATTAAATGGTATTGAAGAAAACGAAGAGTATGAAAAGCAATTAAAAGAGATAGATATTGAGCTTGCAATATTAAATGAAAAACAATTATCAAAGTATGCAAGATATGAAGAAATAAATGAAGAATATGTTTTAGTTAATGATGAGTACAATACAATATCAATATTTTTAGATAAAAAAGATGAATTATACAATGATATTGAAAATGAGATAAACAAGATAAAAAATGAAATAGAAAAAATAGAAAGTAATGATATTAAGTTAAAAGAAAATATAAAAAATCTTAATGATCAACATAAAAAACTTTCTGACGAACATATAAGTTCATTATCTAATAAATCTGATTTAGAAATTAATATAATGTCTATTGAAAATAATCTTAATAATATATGTGAAAATATAAGAAGAGATGAAGAAAAATTAAGTTCAAATAATGAAAAATTATCAGAACTTGAAGATGAAAAAGAAAGTATTATAAGTAATTATGAATATCAAGAAATTTTAGATGAAACACAAGCAAAATCCGTTGAGAAAAATATAAACCTTAACGAAAAAAGTAGAGCTAATATTGGAAGTGTTAATTTAGAATCAATAGAAGAATTTGAACAAGAACAAAGCAAATATGAAAAATTAACAAATGATAAATTTGATTTATTAAGAAGTAGAGAATCAATTTTAGATTTAATTAATGAAATAAATAATGATATTATGACTAAATTTAGCGATGCAATAACAAATATTACAAGTAATTTTGAATATATGTGTAAGGAATTACTTCAAAATGCCAAAGGAACAATAAAATTACTTGATAAAGACGATTTATTAGAAACAGGTGTTGAACTTAGTATAAAATATAAAAATAAACCGGAACAAACTCTTACATTGTTATCAGGTGGAGAAAAATCAATGTTGGCTTTATCGTTTATAATGGCAATATTCATGTATAAACCATCACCATTTACATTTTTTGATGAAGTTGAAGCAGCACTTGATGAAGCAAATACTAAAAAAATAATAAAGGTTTTAAAGGAATTTATAAACAAATCACAATTTATATTAATAACTCATAATAAGGAAACTATGAAAGGTTCAAATAGGCTTTATGGAGTAACTATGAATAAAGAAATTGGAGAATCAATGATAGTAAATGTAGATATTTAAAGGGAGGAAAAATTTTGAAAAAATTATTTTTAATGTTTTTTGTTTTCTTATACACATTTTCATATTCAATTGAGTATATAGAAAAATTTAGTGATGAAAGATCAGAACACATAGATTTTAATTTTCAATTTGATAAGTATGTTCCAAAAGATAAAGATCATTATGTGTTTGCTAAAAAATCAGTAAATTTAAGAGCTAAACCAACTGTAAAATCAAGTATAGTATCAAAACTAAATTTTCATAAAACAATAAAAGTAACAGCATTAGTTGAAAATAATAAAAAAGAAAAGTGGTATGAAGTTACAACTGAAAAAGGGAAAGTTGCTTATGTAAGAAAAAATTTAGTTATAAAAAGAGAATTTGATTTTAAAAAAGCTGTTGAAAGAGCCGAACGATTTAATAAATTTATTGAAAAAAACTTAGGTAATATAAAAGTTGTAAATAAATATACTCCCCTTTCAGAAGAGGTTGTATCATTTAAAAAAGATAAATTTGGTAATAGAGGTAGTCAAAGTATACAAATATATACTGATAAAGATTTTAAGGATTTTATATACCTTCCCGATAGATCTTTATTTGTAATATTAAATGAAACTGATAAATATTTTGAAATAATAACAAGTGCATATGGAGAAAAAATATACTATATGCCAAAAACAAATGCAAAATATATAAGAAATAGTGGTATAATAGATTATATAAATAAATTTGTATTTGTAAGTAAACATAGCCAAAATCAAATAACTTATGAAAGAGATACTCAATCAGGAAGATACAATATGCTATCCGTTGGTTATGTTACTACAGGTAAAGACAGTGAATTTGGATATGCTACACCAAAGGGAGAATTTTTAGTAGCTATATCTAAACCTACAATGTTGTATACTTCAGATATTGAAAAAGATACAATAGTAGGGGATGCTCTTTATGCAATAAGGTTTTCAGGAGGTGCATATTTGCATGGTATACCATCAATGTATGAACCGAAAGAAAATAGAGAAGAAAGAAAAAAAGTAACTGCATCTAAACTTGGGACTTATCCGTTATCTCATAAATGTGTTAGAAATGAAGATGACAGCATTAAATTTATATATCAATGGATAGGGTCAAAATCAGTAAATAAAGCAGGGCACAGAACGCCGCAAGAACCTGTGATTGTTATAGTAGATTAAAAATATATAAAGTAATTGGAGGAACACATGGAAACTTATATGACCAAATATACCAATTGGTTAAATTATGGGGGGCTTGATGAGGATTTAAAAGCTCAATTAGAAAATATAAAAGGAGACGAATCTGAAATAAAGGACAGATTTTATCAAGAATTAGTATTTGGTACAGCTGGACTTAGAGGAAAACTTGGAGCCGGAACAAACAGAATGAATAGACTTGTTATTGCAAGAGCAACAAAAGCCTTAGCTGAAGTAATAAAATCACATGGAGAAGAAGCAGTAAAAAAAGGGATAGTAATTGCATATGATTGTAGAATAATGTCTCCTGAATTTGCAAAAGAGGCAGCTACAATAATGGCTAGTGAAGGAATTAAAACATATTTATTTGAAAGTTTAAGACCTACTCCTGAATTATCTTTTGCAGTTAGATATTTAAAATGTACATCAGGTATTAATATTACGGCATCACATAACCCCAAAGAGTATAATGGATATAAGGTGTATTGGGACGAAGGTTCTCAAATAAAAGATGACATAGCAAGTCAAGTATTAGAACAAATGCAAAAATTAGACTTATTTTCAGATTATAAAAAATTATCTTTTGAAAAGGCTAAAGAAAGTGGAATTCTTGAAATCATTGGAGCAGAAGTTGACAGAGCATATTATGAAGAAGTAAAAAAACAATCTTTAAGATCTGATGAATTATTAGATAAAAGTATAAGAATAGTATATACTCCACTTAACGGAGCAGGAAATAAAGGTGTAAGAACAGTATTAGATGAAATGGGATATAAAAATATTTTTGTGGTTCCTGAACAAGAAAATCCGGACGGACATTTTCCTACAATAGGATATCCAAATCCTGAATTTGTTTCTGTTTTTGAATATGCAGATAAACTTTGCGAAAAAGTTGATGGTGAAGTAATAATTGCAACAGATCCTGATTCAGATAGACTTGCAGTTGAAGTAAATCATAAAGGGGAAATTATACCTTTAAATGGAAACCAAACAGGAGTTTTATTAATTCATTATTTAGTTTCATCTCTTGCAGAAAATGGACAAATGCCTAAAAATCCAATAATAGTTAAATCAATAGTTACAGGTGAAATGGGAACTGCTGTTTGTAAAAAATACGGTGTTGAAATGGTTAGCGTTTTAACAGGATTTAAAAATATTTGTGCATTATCAAATCTATATTCAAAAACTAAAGAAAAAACATATATATTTGGGTATGAAGAAAGTGTAGGATATAATATAGGGACATTTGTAAGAGATAAAGATGGAGTTACAGCATCATTAATTCTTGCTGAAATGGCTGCTTTTTATAAAAAACAAGGTAAAACACTTATTGATGTTTTATATGAATTATTTGAAGAATTTGGATATTATAAGGAAAAAGGAATTTCAATAGTTCTAGAAGGTGTTGAAGGTCAACAAAGAATATCAAGAATGATGAAAGAATTTAGAAATATTTATCCTAAGCAAATACTTGATACTCAAGTTAAAGAAATAACAGATTATGAAATGCAAGTAGTAATAGACTATAAATCAGGAACAAAGAAAGCTATTGACACTGAAAAACAAAATGCTTTTAAAGTTACTTATGAAGATGGAAGTTGGTATACATTAAGACCATCAGGAACAGAGCCAAAAATCAAACTTTACCTTTATGTCAAAGATGAAAAGGAAGAAGTTTCTCAACATAAATTAGAAGAATTTGAAAGGGTTGTACTTGAAGTAGTACATTCAATTAAATAATGGATATAATAAAAACAATCAAAAAAAATATACTTAAAATTTTAATTTTATCAACGATATTAACAGTATTAGCTTATTTAGTAGTAAGTTATATACAAGTACAAAAAATAACTGTAAATATTTATGTAAATGAAAAATATATAAAGGAAATGAATGATGATGCAAAATATATTTTAAGTTCACATAATTTTAATTCGTATCTTATAGCTAATTCAAAAATGATTAATAAAGTATTTTCTAAGGTAGATGAAAATGAATTATCAAAAAATATTTTAGTTGAAAAACCTATTAGCAATGAAAGTACATTAAAAATTACTTTTACAACTAAGGATAAACAATTAGGAAAAGAATTTGCTTATGAACTTGTAAACTTATCTAATTCATATATTAAAGATATTCAATTTTCTTACTTTTCAAAAATGAGTGAAAATCTTGAAAAACAATATAATGAATTGAACAAGAGAACAAATATTATAGAATATAGAGATGCACAAGCAGACACAACTATATCAAAATTAGTATTCTATAAACAAATAAAAGAAGATAAAAATGATGTTGTAAGACTGACAAATGTAATGAATAAAGGGAAATACAACAAAAAAATTATACTTTTAGCAGCATTTTTACTAGGTTTTGTATTAATAATTTTTAAAGAAGAAATTGAAAAATAGAAAATACACGACAAATTGATGCAATTTTTTGTAAGAATTAAAGCCTTCTGTGGTAAAAGAGATTATCATAGAAGGCTACTTTTATTTTTTACGAGTTTTAAGTTAGCATAAAAGTTTTTGACTTTATAAAAAATGTTACATATGATATAATAATATTGCTAAAAAAAGTATAAAAATAGGGAATAAATATGTATTTTAAAGTACAAATTAATAAAAATAATATGACGTTTACTTACTCTTATCCTACTGAAATTCTTAAAGGAACATTTTGTGTAGTAAATTTTAGAAATAAAGAAACCATTGGGATAGTTGTAGGAAAAGAAGAAAATATAAGTACAGATTATGAAATAAAAGAAATTCTTAAAGTACTTGATAAAAGATTAGATAGTACTCTTTTTGATCTTATAACTTGGATGTCTTCTTATTATATGGAACCTTTTGGTTCTCTTATTCCTTTAATTACTGAACCGGAGGATAAGGAAACAAAACCTAGAAAAAATACAACTGAGAAAAAATATATACAAAAAGAAGAAATAAAATTGACTGAAAATCAAATGCAAGTTGTAAATGATATAGAAAATTCTACTCAAAAAATTCACTTAATAAATGGTGTTACAGGTTCAGGTAAAACTCAAATATATATATCACTAATTAAAAAAGCAATTAAGGAAGATAAATCTTGTATTATTTTAGTTCCTGAAATATCTCTTACGCCACAGTTAGTATCAAAATTAGAGGAAGTTTTTGGTAATAAAGTTGCATTATGGCACAGTAAACTTACAGATTCTAAAAAGAAAAAATATTATGATGAATTAGTATGTGGAGAAAAAAAAGTTGTTTTAGGAACAAGATCTGCTCTATTTTGTAAACTAAAGAATTTAGGGTATATAATAATAGATGAAGAACAAGAAAGTTCATATAAACAAGAGGAATCGCCAAGATATCACGTAAAAAATGTAGCAATCAAAAGAGTATTACTTGAAGATGCAAAATTAATACTTGGGAGTGCAACACCATCATTTGAAACATATAATCAAGTTAAATCAGGTTTAATAGTTGAGCATAAACTTACAAAAAGATATAATGATTATAGTATGCCAAGCTTTGAAATTGTTGATTTAAACAATGAAAAAGACTTATTAACACCGACTTTAATTGAAAAAATAAATGATAGAATTATTAAAAATGAGCAAGTAATAATATTATTAAATAGAAAAGCTCATTCAGTAGTTATTAAATGTGAAAATTGTAATAACGTTTTAGAGTGTAATAATTGCAGTACCAAACTTGTTTATTATAAATCGGATATATTAAAGTGTAATCAATGTGAAACTAAGTATAAATATAAAAATGCTTGTGATAGTTGTGGTGGAAGTAAATTAATAAAAGTAGGAATGGGAACCGAAAAGCTTGAGGATAAACTTTGTGAATTATTTGATGAAGAAAAGATTTTAAGAATGGACTCTGATTCAATGAATACAAACAAAAAATTGAATAAAGCTTATGAAGAATTTTTAGAAGGTAAATATAATATACTTATTGGTACTCAAATAGTCGCAAAAGGATTTCATTTTCCCAATGTAACATTAGTTTGTGCAATAAATGCAGAGGGGATAAATATAGTTCCGGATTATAAATCAATTGAAAAAACATATCAACTAATAGTTCAAGCATCAGGTAGAGCAGGAAGAGAGAGCAAACATGGAGAAGTTTTAATTCAAACATTAAATCCTAATTCTACGTTGATCGAATCAATAGTTAATAATGATTATGAAAAAATTTTTGAAGAACAGATGAATTTTAGAAAAATTTTAAATTATCCACCATATTCAAAGCATATAAAAATATTAATGACAGCATTAAATGAAGAAAAACTTACCAAAGCTTCATATGATTTGTACACAAATATAGATAAATATTTAAAGGATTTAGCAACAGTTTATCCTGTAGCTCATTCTGGAATATACAGGATAAGTAGACGATACAGAAATGTTATAAACATAATTTTTGAAAGAGAAAATGAAAAAAGAGTAAAAAGTAGATTAAAAAAAATATTAGATAATATAAATTATGGCTCACAAATCAGAATACTAGTTGATGTAGATGCCAATTCAATGTTTTAGAAGGAGAGAGAAATGGAATTACAAATATATGGAGCAAAAATATTAAGAACGGTAACAAGAGCTTTGGAGCCAGAAGAAATAAATGATGATTTAAGAAAAGTTTTAGATGACATGGTAAGAACTATGCGTCTTGCAAATGGTGTAGGGCTTGCTTCAACACAAGTTGGAATAGATAGAAGATATTTTGTTATGGAAATAGATGAGATAGTAAAAAAATGTATAAATCCTGAAATACTTGAAATACTTGATAAAAATGTATCAGTAGATGAGGGATGTTTATCTATACCAGGAATTTTTAAAAAAGTTTCTAGACCTGATAAAATAAAAGTTAAGTATTTAAATGAATATGGAGAAGAAGTTATTGAAGAGATGCAAGGATTATGGGCTAAGGCATTTCAGCATGAAACAGACCATATAAATGGTATGATGTACATTGATCGTTTAACGCCTGTAAATAGAAATTTAATTAGAAAAAAATTAGAAATAATAAAGAAAAACAGTAAACCCAAAAAATTTGATTAGGGAGTGTAAAATGATAAAAACAGTATTTATGGGAACACCTGATTTTGCAATACCAAGCCTTAAGGTGTTAAAAGAAAATACAGATTTAAAATTAATATTTACTAAAGAAGATAAAGTAAATGCAAGAGGAAAAAAGATTCTTTTTTCACCGGTTAAGCAGTTTGCTTTAGAAAATGAAATAGAATGTATACAACCTACAAGTTTAAAAAAAGATGAAATTTTAGATAAAATAAAAGAGATTAATCCTGATTTAATCGTTGTTGTTGCATATGGTAAAATTATACCTAAAAGTATAATTGATATACCAAGACTTGGAATTATAAATGTACATTCATCAATACTTCCAAAGTATAGAGGGGCCTCACCTATACATTCTGCCCTTATAAATGGAGATAGTGAAACAGGTATAAGTATTATGTTTATAAACGAAGGTCTTGATACAGGAGATGTACTTGAAGTGTTAAAAACAGAAATACTTGAGGAAGACAATTTGGGTACACTTACTGACAGATTATCTAAGCTTGGAGCACAAGGGTTAGAAAATACAATACCTAAATTAATTAATAATACATATATAGCAACAAAACAAGATGATAGTAAAGCAACATTAGTAAAGCCTATAAAAAAAGAAGAAATGCAGATAGATTTTGATAAGACAAAAGAACAAATTTTTAATTTAGTAAGAGGGCTTAGTCCAAGTCCTTGTGCATATACAATTAAAAATGGAGAACATATTAAAATATATAGTGTACAAAAATTAGAAAAAAAATATGACCTAGCCAATGGAGTAGTTGCAGAACTTACAAAAAAAGGACCTGTAATAAGTTGCGCGAATGGTTCAATTCTTATCAGCTCTGCTAAATTTGAAGGTAAAAAGTTAATGACCGGACAAGATATAGTAAACGGTAGAAAACTTTTAGTAGGAGATATTATTTATGATAGAAAATAGTGGTATAAATGAACAGTATATGTTAAATGACATATCAAATATGATGATTGCAAGACTTACACAATATCTAAGTATTTTACAGGAAGTACAAAAACAAAAAGAAAATATTAATTCAGGTGAATTAGCTACTAAAATGAAAAGTACATCTGCTCAAGTAAGAAAGGATTTATCAACTTTTGGAGAATTTGGAGTTAGGGGTAAAGGGTATAGTGTAAAGAAATTAATACAAATAATAGAACATATTTTAGGTGTAGATAGCGAAAATAATGTAATACTGATAGGGCATGGAAAAATGGGAGCCATGATCAGTAATAATATGGCAGTTTTGGGAAAAGGATTTAAAATAATAGGTGTTTTTGATAAAGATTTATCAAAGGTTGGAAAAAAGATTAATTCACTTGGGTTAACAGTAAATAATGTTGATATGCTAGAAAGTTTTATACATGAAAATAAAGTAGATGAAGTAATATTAGCTGTAACTAGAGAATATGCTCAAGAAATGGCTGATGAATTAATAAGACTGGGTATAAAAGCTATATTAAATTTAACTGCATATAAATTAGATGTTCCAAGTAATGTTGTTGTTATAAACGTAGATATATCTGCAAAATTACAAGAACTTAATTTTTGGAAAAACCATATTTCAATCTGGAGCGATGAAGAAAAAAATGACTAAAATTATAGACGGAAAAAGTATTTCGGAGAAAATACTTAGTAATTTAAAAAATCAGCATGATGAAATAATAGAAAAGCATAATACGCATGCAGGTTTAGCAGTAATATTGGTTGGAAATGATAAAGCATCTCAAGTTTATGTGAGAAATAAAGAGCGTGCTTGTAGTAAAGTTGGAATTAAAACAATCACTATAACAATGCCTGAGACTTCTACAAAAGAAGAGATTATAAATAAAATAAAAGAATTAAACGCAGATGAAAATATAGATGGTATTTTACTTCAAATGCCATTACCAAAACATTTAAATAGTGTTGAAATAATAGAAAATATTGATTTTAGAAAAGATGTAGATGGACTTACAGCTAAAAGTTTAGGGAATTTAGTATTAAATCTTGATGGTTTTAAACCATGTACAGCACAAGGAATAATAAAACTACTTAAAGAATATAACATAGAAATAGAAGGAGCTAATACCGTTATTGTCGGAAGAAGTAATATAGTAGGTAAACCACTTGCAAATATGCTTATTAATCTTTCCGCTACAGTACAAGTTTGTCATACTAAAACAAAAAATTTATACGAAAAACTAGAAAATGCTGATATAGTAATAGTTGCAGTTGGAGTAAAACATTTAATAAAAGCAGAGCATTTAAAAAAAGGTGCAGTAATTATTGATGTAGGTATCAACAGAGTTGAAAGTAAGTTATATGGAGACGTTGATTTTGAAAATGTAATACAAAAAAATGAAGTTTCATATATCACTCCTGTACCTGGTGGAGTAGGACCAATGACTATTGCTTGTCTTATGGAAAATATAATAAATAGTAAATTGACAAGTATTAATAAATATAGTAGGATATAATGTACTAAATATTAAAGGAGAATGATTAATATGAACGGGGAATTAGTCCTCTTGTTTATAGCAACCTTACTTTTAATTGTTTTTAAGATAATTGAAGAACAATTAGATAAAAAATATAAAGAAATAGTAATATTATACAGATATATATTTATATCTAGTATTTTATTTGCTTTAAAGGATTTTCATATAAATGCGATAATTTCTACAATATTATTGCTTTTAATTTGTGAATATATACCAAGAATTATAAAAAATAAATATAGTGAATTGGTATATGAATATGTAAAATGGTTAATTATCTTACTTTCTTACATAATATTTCCGGTTTATTACATACTAAAATTAATATTTAGAGAACAGGTAGAACAATTTTCCGAAGAGGAAATTTATGAAGAACCTGAAGAAGATCAATTTTCACAAACAACAGTAAAAGAAATAATGACTCCAAGAACATCACTTTTTGCACTTAACATGGAAGATACAATAGGAGCACATTTATCAGAAATAGCCGAGCAAGGATTTTCAAGAATACCTGTATATACTGAAAGTATAGATAATATTGAAGGAATATTGTATATTAAAGATATACTTACTGCAAAGCATAGTACTAAAATAAAAGATTTAGCAAGAAAAGCAGTATATGTTCCTGAAGCAAAACCTATTGAAAAGATGCTTGAAGAATTTAAACTTAACCAAAGCCATATAGCAGTAATAATTGATGAATATGGTGGAACATCCGGAATTGTAACTATAGAGGATATTTTAGAAGAAATTGTCGGTGAAATAAGGGATGAGTACGACATTGAAGTTGATAATATAATAAAATTGACAGATAATATATTTGAAGTCATGGGTGAGACATCTGTTGAAGAAATAAATGAAGAAATAGGAATTGAAATACCTTTATCGGAAGAGTATGAAACTATTTCAGGATTTGTTCAATATAAGCTTGGAAAAGTTGCACAAGAAAATGATCAATTAAATGAACCTTTATATATTATTAGGGTAATAGAAGTTGAGAATAAAAAAATAATTAAATTAAAAATTATTTTATTAGATATGGGAGGAAGTAAACAATGAATAAAATAGATAAAGAAAAAGTTGATAAACTAATAAGAACAATTCCTGACTTTCCTGAAAAAGGTATACTATTTAGAGATATAACAACAGCATTAAAAGATAAAGAAGGATTAAAATTAATTATTGAAGATTTTACAAATAGATATAAAGATAAAGGTATTGATTATGTATTAGGAGCAGATGCCAGAGGATTTATATTTGGTGCAGCAATAGCATATAATATAGGTGCAGGTTTTGTTCCTGCAAGAAAAGTTGGTAAATTGCCAGCTGAAACTATAAAAGCAGAATATTCATTAGAATATGGTAAAAATACTATTGAAGTGCATAAAGATGCTTTTCATAAAGGAGCTAATGTACTTATCGTTGATGACTTATTAGCTACAGGTGGAACAGCACAAGCCATGGTTCAATTAGTTGAAATGATTGATGCAAAAGTACATGAACTTGCATTTTTAATTGAACTTGAAGATTTACACGGTAGAGATTTATTAAAAGAATATGAAGTATATTCAATCTTAACATATTAGAAAGGGTCAGTAGTGATAAAAGAGTACAATCATTCAACATTTTCATTACATTATGAATTAGTATTAGTTAGTAAAAATAAAGCACCTATATTTACAGATGAGATAGCACAATTTGGTATAAATATTTTTAAAAATATTTCAAGTCCTTATCAAGTTACTTTAAACGATGTGCATTATGAAAAAGATCATATGCACTTTAAATTTGAAGCTTATCCTACAACTAATTTATATAAGTTTATAAACGCATATAAAAGTGCTAGTAGCAGAAAGATAAAAAATAATTATCAGCAAGTAGTAGATATGTTAAATGGAACAGCTATGTGGGAAGGTAGTTATTTTTTAATGACTGTAGGTATAAGTTCAAAAGATTTAGTGTTACACTATATTGAAGAGTACATTAAATGTGATGAAATACATCATATACACCAAGAAGGCTGCTTAGAATGATAATAGGATTAACTGGTAGTATCGGTGTGGGGAAATCTAAAGTTTTAGAAATTTTAAAAGAACTTTCATACGATACACTGGATTTAGATAGTATTTCTCACAAACTTTTAAAGCAAGATGATATAAAAAAAAAATTATGTGATAATTTTTCATATAATATATTAACAGATAATGAAATTGATAGAAAAAAGCTTAGAGAAATAGTATTTGAAGACAAAGAAAAAATAAAAATATTAAATAGTATAATGCACCCAAAAATTATATCTGAAATGAAAAAATATATTGAAAATAACAAATCTGATATTTTAATAATTGAAGTGCCATTATTATTTGAATTAAAACTTGAAAAATATTTTGATAAAATATTACTTGTTTATGCTGATCCTAATATACAATTAAAAAGAATTATGGAAAGAAACAATATTAATAAAAAAGATGCGTTAAACTTAATAAATGCACAGATTGATATTAGAGAAAAAGCAAAAAAAACAAAGTATATAATATTTAATGAAACGAATATGAAAGACTTAAAAAATAACGTTTTGAAAGTTATGGGAAATATAAAATTAAAATAATAAACCTTTTATGGTAAATTATATTATCATAAAAGGTTATTTTTATTTGTAAAAAATGACTATAACAAGTATCATTTTCATGATAAAATAATATAAAAAGTAACTAGGAGCTAAATTATGAAAATAAATAAAGCAGAATTTTTAAAATCTGTAGTTCAAAAAAAAGATTATCCTGAAGTTTTTAATAAAAAAGAGTTTGCATTTATAGGAAGATCAAATGTAGGTAAATCTTCTTTAATTAATTCATTAACAGGAAGAAAAAATCTTGCAAGAACAAGTAAAACACCAGGTAGAACACAACTTATTAATTTTTTTGTAATAAATGATAATATGTTTTTTGTTGATTTACCTGGATATGGATTTGCAAAGGTTCCTGCAAATGTAAAGAAAAATTGGAGAAATATAATTGAGACATATTTATCAAGTGACAGAGATAAAATAGTATTTTTATTACTTGATATTAGAAGAATACCAAGTAATGAAGATATTGAAATGTTACAGTGGTTAGAACATTATAATATAGACTATTACATTATATTTACCAAAACTGATAAACTATCAAATAATGAAAGGTTTAAAGCCTTAAAAGATATAAAAAAGAAATTAGAATTTACAAATGACGACGTATTTTTTTATTCATCTTTAACTAATAAAGGCAAAGATGAATTGTTAGAATTTATTAGTGAAAGGGGATAATATGAAAAAGATATTAATAACTATATTTTTAATATTTTCAACTTTATCTTTTTCAAGCAAAATAGATCTTTTTGAATATAGTGTGTCACTTAATAAAGACAAGAGTATACATATTAAAGAACGTATAATTTTTAATACTTTAGGAGAAAAAAAGCATGGAATTATACAAGATATAATAACAAAATCAGCAAATTCAAAATTTTTAAAATTTGAAGATAGAACATCAATAAAAAATTTTAAAGCTAATTTTGATTTTACAACTAAGAATTTTAGTAACTATGTGAGATACAAAATAGGTGATAAATATAATTACTTAGATGAAATAACTGAATTTTTAATAGAATATGATATATACAATGTAATAAGAACTGATGAAAAAAATACTCAAATATACTTAAATGCCATAGGTCAATATTGGGATATGCCAATTGAAAAAGCTAGAGTAATTTTAAATTTTGATGTTGCTTCATTTAATAAGTTAGAGGTATATACTGGTTCTTTAGGTCAATCTGGAGATAACTATGAAATAAATTCTAATGTAATAACTACACGTAATACTTTATTAGCTGGTGAAGGTCTTACATTTAAATTAAATTTAGATAAAAATAATTATCCTTTTACAACAAATGATAAAATACATAATATACTACAGGCTTATCCAAGTTTAATTGTTAATATAGTTGTAATAATACTATTAATATTATTTCTTTTAATTACCTTAATATATAAATCAAAACAAAAAGATAGGAAAGCAGTTATACCTGAATTTAAAATTGATGATAAGATAAGTCCTGCACTATGCTATGAAGTTTATTTAAAAGATATTAAAAAACTTTCTTTTAGTGAGTATAATGTTTTGACTATAATATTTTTAAGTTTAATAACAAAAGGTATTATTAAAAATGAGAATGAAAAATATGTTTTAGCAGATAATATTGACATATCAAAAATGTCTCCAGAAGAAAAACAAGCATATCTAGTATTAAAAAAATCAGAAGAAGATTTACTTGATGATGAAGATATTGTTTATGAAGCAAGTAATGTTTCAAATGAATATTTACATAGAATATATAAGTCAAATGTTGGTTCTGAAATTTTAATACATAAAATTATAGCGATAATGTTTATAGTAATTACATTAATTTTTGGAATAACGCCGTTTATTTTTTCTTTATTTCAAGTAATTCTTATACTTTCTATTATAATTTTTATGATAAAAATAAAAAAATATAAAGAAAGTGGAAGAGAAATAATAAGAAATATTAAAGGATTTATTATGTATTTTAATACGGCTGAAAAGAATATATTTAAAAGCTTTACGACACAAAAAGAAATTCTTGAATATTCAAAACAAATGTTACCTTATGCAGTAGCAGTAGGTGTTGAAAAACAATTTATAGATAAATTAGATAGTGAACTTACTATAAGAAATTATGACAAAGAATTTGTGTATTCATATATTTATTATGATTTTTATACTAGAAGAAGTATTATTAATAATGCGATAAATTCAAATGTTGAAAATTACTATGAAAAAAACTATAAATCAGATTCTCATTCATCAGGTGGAGGTTTTTCAAGTGGAGGCGGATTTTCTGGTGGAGGATTTTCCGGTGGTGGAGGAAGTAGTTGGTAAAATACTATTTCAATAATTTAAGAATAAAAATAAATTTCAATAAATTTTTAATAATTTATGATATAATATTATTGATATTTTGAACAAAGAAAGGTATAGGTATGGCAAAGAAAAAGGAAGATACAAATACTAATGCAAATGAAGAAAAATTAAAAGTTTTAGATGGTACGATTAAAAATATACATAAGCAATATGGAGACGGTTCTATTATGAAACTTGGGGAAAATCAAGGAATGAATATTAGTGCTATCTCAACAGGAAGTATGAATCTTGATATGGCACTTGGAGTAGGAGGAGTTCCAAGAGGTCGTATAATTGAAATTTATGGTGCAGAATCTTCGGGAAAAACAACAATAGCATTACATATAATAGCACAGGCACAAAAAAGTGGAGGAATAGCTGCGTTTATAGATGCCGAACATGCTCTTGATCCTGTATATGCAAAAGCACTAGGTGTTAATATTGATGAACTATTAATATCACAACCTGATAATGGGGAACAAGCACTTGAAATAGCAGATATGTTAGTTAGAAGTGGAACTTTAGATGTAATAGTTATAGATTCAGTTGCTGCATTAGTTCCTAAGGCTGAAATTGAAGGAGAAATGGCAGAACAACAAATGGGACTGCAAGCAAGACTTATGTCAAAAGCCTTAAGAAAATTAACAGGGTCAATTGCCAAAACTAATACTGTTATGATATTTATAAATCAAATAAGAGAAAAAATAGGAGGATTTAGTTTTACTCCTGGAGTTCAAACAACAACATCAGGAGGAAGAGCATTAAAATTCTTCTCAACAGTAAGAGTTGAAATAAAAAGAGTTGGACAAATAAAACAAGGTGAAGAAATAGTTGGAAATGATATAGTGGCAAAAGTAACAAAAAATAAGGTTGCACCACCATTTAAAGAAGCAAAATTCAGTATAATGTATGGTAGTGGTATATCATCTACAGGAGAAGTACTTGATTTAGCAATAGAGCTTGGAATTTGTAGTAAAAGTGGTTCTTGGTTTAGCTATGGAGAAACAAGGCTTGGTCAAGGTAAACTTAATGTTGAAAAATCACTAAAAGAAGATGAAAAATTATTTGAAAAAATAAAAGAAGAGGTTTTACTTAAAATAAATGGAAAAAATGATAATACAAAGGCTTAATAGTAATAAAATGTATTTATCAGATAATGAAATAATTGATATTAGTCCTGATATTATACATGAATATAAGTTAAAAGAGGGTATGGATATTAGTAATATTTACAGTGATATACTTTTTGATTCCATAAAGCAAAAAGCATTTTTCTATTTGTATTTAAAATCAAGAACAAAGTATGAATTAATATCAAAATTAAAATTAAAGTATAAGAATACTGAGATTATCAAAGAAGTAATAAATTATCTTGAAACTGAACTATACATAAATGATGTAGATTATGCAACAGCATATATATTATCGCATAAATATAGTAGACAAAAACAGTATTTAAAACTTATGCAAAAAGGTATAATAAAAAAAGATATTGATTTAGCATTTGAAAATATACCTAATGATTTGGAAGAAGATCTTATTGATAAAGAAATAATAAAAATGCTGGAAAAAAACATTGAACCACCCCAAATAATAATAAAACTTACTAGAAAAGGGTATGAATATACAAAAATTGTAGAAGCATTAAACAGATTGAAATAATTGCACACCCATTGTGGTGTGTTTTTTAAAATATACAATATAATAGGAGAAATCATGAAAGAATACATATTAGCCACTACTAATAAAGGTAAACTGGCAGAATTTAATGAAATGGGTAAAAAAATAGGTATTAAGTTTATAACAATAGACATGCCTGAAATTATAGAAGATGGAGAAACTTTTGAAGCAAATTCATTAATAAAGGCTAAAGCTATAATGGAACTTACTAATATGCCTGTTGTTGCCGATGATTCAGGGCTTTGTGTTGACTGTTTAAATGGAGGACCTGGTATACATACAGCAAGATTTATGAATCATTTGCCAGATTTTAAAGATCGTTGTATGGCTTTAGTACAAAAAGTTGATGAAAAAAATAGTACAAGGGTAGCTCATTTTGTATGTGTAATAACATTAATTTTTCCTGATGGAAAATATTATCATTTTAGAGGAGAAACATACGGAAGCATTATAAAAGAATGCATAGGAAATAATGGACATGGATATGACCCTGTATTTTATAGTGATGATTTACAAAAAACTTTTGGTCAAGCAAGTATGGAAGAAAAGGATAGTGTAAGTCATAGAGGAAGAGCATTTAAAAAATTCGAGGATTTTTTTTATGATAAGTTATGAGTTACTGTATTCTGATATAGATGATTTAAAAATAAAAGGACTTACTCAAAATTTAAAAAAAATATTAAAAAAACTTGGTATAAAAAATATTTATGATATTTTGTACTACTTTCCAAGAACATATGAAAATAGTGCTAAATTAAAAGGCATATCTCAAGTTAAACATGACGAAAATGTTGTTCTTTATGGTAATATTGTTAATATAACAAGAAAAATGATAGGGCCTAGAAAAGTCATGGTAACTGCCTATCTTCAAGATGATAGCGGTATAATTGAGCTTATTTGGTTTAATAATAATTATGTATATCATTCTATTAAAATGGGAGATAACATAAGTGTTTTTGGAAAAGTAAATAAAAAATTAAAGCTTCAAATAATAAATCCAAGTTATAGAAAAGGCAAATTAGAAATATCAAGCGGATATGAATTGGAGCCTGTTTATCCACTTACTAATGGCATAACGCAAAAAAAATTAAGGGATTTTATATCTAATATAATAGATAAATATGGATATCTACTTTTTGAAAATATGCCGTCTGAGTTTATAACTTCAAATAAGATTGTTGACAGATTAACTGCAATATCAAATATTCATTTTCCTAAAAATAAAGTGGCACTTGATATGGCAATAAGAAGATTTACGTTTGAGGAAATAATAATTCTTGAAATGTGCATATTAAAAAATAGATATTTTATAGATAAATTAAACAATAATATATATAAATTAGAAGGTAACAAAGAACTTGTAAAAAAATTTATTAAAAGTTTACCTTATGAACTTACTAATGCACAAAAAAAAGTTATTACAACAATATATAAAGAAATTAATAGTGGTAAAGTAATAAATCGTTTGATACAAGGAGATGTAGGTTCAGGAAAAACAATTGTTGCACTTATTATTCTTTTATATATGGCTGAAAATAAATATCAAGGTGTAATAATGGCACCAACTGAAATACTTGCAAAACAGCATTATATAAATGTTGCTAAAAGTTTTGAAAATTTAGATATAAGAGTTGAACTTTTGACAAGCTCTGTAAAAGGTAAAAAGAAAGAAAAACTATATCAAGATATAGAAAATGGAAATGTTGATGTAGTAATAGGAACGCATTCATTAATAGAAGATGGAATCACTTTTAAGAAATTAGGTTTAACTATAATTGATGAACAACATAAATTTGGAGTTGATCAAAGAAATAAAATGCGTGAAAAAGGAACAATAACTAACCTTATAGTTATGAGTGCAACGCCTATACCACGTTCTTTAGCATTAACAATTTATGGAGATGTTGATGTAAGTATAATAGATGAGTTGCCAACAGGTAGAAAGAAAATAATAACAAAATGGGTTTCTAATAAAGCTCAAGAATATGAAATGTATAAATTTATTGAGAAAAAATTGGAAAAAGGTGTTCAAGTATATATTGTAGCTCCGTTAATAGAAGAAAGTGAAAAATTAAAGATTTCATCAGCAATTGAAGTTTTTGAAAAAATAAAACAAAAATTTCCAAAATATAGTGTAGGACTTCTACATGGAAAGCAAAAATATAAAGAAAAAGATGAAGTAATGCAAGATTTTAAAAATAGAAAAATAAATATATTAGTATCAACAACAGTTGTTGAAGTTGGAGTTGATGTACCTAATGCAAGTATTATGTTAATTAAAAATGCAGAAAGATTTGGACTTTCATCACTTCATCAATTACGAGGAAGAGTAGGAAGAGGAGATGCTCAGAGTTATTGTTTTTTAGAATCATATACTGAAAATGAGTTGTCTTCAAAAAGACTTGAAATAATGGAAAAAGAAACAGACGGATTTAAAATAGCTGAAGAAGATTTAAAGCTTAGAAATGTAGGAGAAGTTTTTGGTACAAAGCAAAGTGGACTACCTGATTTTAAGATATTAGATATAGTTAAAAATATTAAACAAATAGAGCAAGTTAAAAACTATGTTCAAAAATATTTAAAAATGAATGATGGAGAAATAAAAAATAAGTATTTGTTAATTGACATGAAAAATAAAGTTGGACAGGAGAAAAAATGAAACGAATAACAGCAGATTTTGGATTAATTTTAATAGGTTTTTTATGGGGATTTGGATTTATTGTAACTAAACTAGGTCTAAATTCTGGGTTTGGACCTTTATATATGGTATCATTAAGATTTTTAATTGCTTCAATAATATTATCAATAATATTTTTTAAAGATTTAAAACAAATAAATGTGAAAAATATAAGAAAAATGTTATTAATTTCAACAATATTGTTATTTGCTTACTTATTTCAAATAATAGGAAGTAAATATACAACAGCTTCA
The DNA here is from genome assembly GCF_001517835.1 of Caviibacter abscessus. Taxonomy (NCBI): domain Bacteria; kingdom Fusobacteriati; phylum Fusobacteriota; class Fusobacteriia; order Fusobacteriales; family Leptotrichiaceae; genus Caviibacter; species Caviibacter abscessus. The sequence continues at coordinate 155,476 of NZ_LOQG01000011.1, read as the reverse complement.
AAATCTGCTTTTTATACAGGTGTCAATGTAGCGTTTGTTCCATATATTTCTTGGATGTTAAATAGAAAAGCACCTGATATATATACTTATATAGCGACGTTATTCTGTCTTTTGGGAGTAAGTATAATTTCGTATACTCCTAGTGATAATTTATTTATGTTTAACATGGGAGATGCATTAGTCATACTTTCAGCAGTATTTTTTGGAGCACATATTGCACTTACAGGCTATTATTCAAAAAAATATTCAATTGAAAAAATGCTTTTAATACAAAATTGGTATGTTGCAATATTTTCAAGCATTATTTTTATATTTTCTACATTTATCCCAAATTCAGGTGAAACTTTAAGGTTTTTAAATGGTAAGGAAATTATGACTATACTTTATTTAGGAGCAGTAACAACGGGAATATGTCTTTATTTACAAGCACTATTTCAAAGATATACCAGCTCTGTGAGAAGTGCGATTTTTCTTTCAACAGAATCACTTTTCGCACCGGTATTCGCTTATTTTGTGCTTAAAGAAGATTTAAGCTCTAAAATATATATAGGAGGATTTTTCATATTGCTTGCAGTAATTTTATCTGAAAGTGGTTTAGAAATAACAAAATATTTAAAAAGAAAAAAATAATTATTTATTATTAAAACATAATATGGTAGAATAATGTGTATTTTAATATAGGAGGTTATAAAAATGAAAAAAATAATAGGACTTTTTGTTGTATTAGCTACAATAGTGTCTTGTTCAAGTACATCAAAAGATCAAAAATTTTCATGTAAGAGTGGGGTGTATTATAAAGTAAGTGAAAGTGATTTAAATGGTAAATCATTCAGACTTAAAAATACTGCATATTCTAATGATTATGTAACTTTAAATTTCAAAAATGGTAAAGCTTATGGAAACAGCGTAGTAAATAACTACTCAGGTAAGTATAACATAATAGATGGAAATAGAATAATAATTGACAATATATCACTTACTCTATTAGCTGGAACAAGTGACGACCTTAGAAGAGAAAATGAATTTATAAACTTATTAGGTTCAGCTACTAAGATTAGTTACTGTACAGGTAAATTAGTTCTTACAACATTAAATAATAAAGAATTAGTATTTGTTGAAGTTGAATAATAAAAAATCCCCGTATTGGGGATTTTTTTTAGAATAAATCTTGATCAGATAAATCAGATAATTTCATTTCTTTTTGTTTAAACATATTTAATAATTTTTCAACAGTTAATTCTTCTTTTTCTTTACCTTTTATATCAAATATAATTTCACCACCATGAAGCATTAGAAGTCTGTTTCCATATTTTATAGCATCTTGCATATTATGTGTAATCATAAATGTTATAATATGATGTCTTTTAATAACTTCTTCTGTTTTATCAAGTATTATTTGTGATGTTTGTGGATCAAGTGCAGCTGTATGTTCATCTAATAATAAAACTTCAGGACTTCTTAAAGTAGACATTATAAGTGAAAGACATTGTCTTTGTCCACCTGATAGAGAACCAACTTTTGTATATAATTGGTTTTCAAGTCCTAATCCTAAATTTTTTAGTTCTTTTTCAAATAAATCGATATGCTTTATATCAAGTCCAAATCCTAAATTAAATTTTTTCCCCTTGTTCATAGCCATTGAAAGATTTTCTAAAACAACCATTGATGGAGCAGTTCCAAGTGTAGGATCTTGGTATACTTGAGAAATCCATTTAGATCTTTTATATGCTTCAAGTTTTGTTATATCTATTCCATTTAATTCAATACTTCCTTCATCAGGAATTATTTTTCCGTTTATTATATTAAATAAAGTTGATTTACCTGCACCGTTACTACCGATTATAGTTATAAAATCTCCTGGATTTGCTTCAAGATTTAAATTTTTAAATACTTCTTTTGTTGTTCCTAAATCTGTATAAAAGGTCTTTTTTACATTTTTAATTTTAATCATTATTTCACCTTCTTAATTTTTTTCTTGTGTTCAAATCCAAGTATAACTGCAAGTAATAGTGCTGTTATTATCTTAACATCAGTAGGTTTTATAGAAAGTATATTTATTGCATTTTGCGATAAACCTATAAATTCATAAATTGAATTAGTTATTTCGCCTGAGTTTAATGCAAAATTAATTATAATATAATAAATTATTGACCCTATTATAACTATTGATAAATGATTTATAACTCTTGATTTTTTTATTATCCCCAGTCCAAATATTATAGAAGCAAGTCCAATAACCATAGTACCAAGTGATGATGATAAATCAATTACTTTTATATATTGAGTAAATAACCCACCTGAGACAGCAACTAATGAGTTTGCAATCATAAGTCCATATAATTTTAAAACTTTTTCATTTACTCCTAAGCTTGTAACTATTGTTTCGTTGTCTCCTAAAGCACGTAGTATAAACCCGAATTTAGAAGTAAGAATATAATCCATTATTAATTTTATTATAAAAACAATAAATGCTGTAATCATTAAAGAAATATCTTCAGTATAATAAGCATAGTATGTAAGTATTATAAATAACACAATGTATATTGATAAACTAATTATTACATATTTATTCTTTTTGATATTATAGTCATATATAACTTTTAATAAAAGTGCAATAATAAATGCAATTATGAAAAATATAAAATGTTTATCATATGTTAGTTTTCCATATATGCTTTTACTTGCATCAATAAATACACTTGGAGTACCAACAATTCTTGCGTTTATACTATATAGTCCTATCATGATAAGTATACCGGAAAGTAATTTATCTATTCCAAAATATACATGTAATATACCTGTAAATAAACCAGCTATTGCACCTGCAATTGCTACAATAATCATTGAAATATATGGATTACTAGCTCCTATTAATGTAGCAGACATAGTAGCAAAAACAAAGCCTCCTAAAGGGAATGAACCATCAATTGTAAGATCTGGAAAATCTAATATCTTATATGTGATATAAACTCCCATTGCCATTATTGAATAAATAAGTCCAATTTTTATTGATTCAGGTATTATTTTTATAAAAATACTTAGTTCTTCCATATTACTCCTTTTTTGTATCATCAAATGTTACATTTAGTTTTTTTGCCGTATCTTTATTAAAATATAATTTTGTTTTTATTATTGCTTCATACGGAATTTGACTTATATCTTTTCCATTAAGTATTTCTTTTACAAGTTCGGCAGTTCTTTTACCAATTTCATAATAATCTACACCATATGCAAATAATGCACCTAATTGAACTGAAACATTTTCAGATACAATTAAAGGTTTAGATTTTTTATTAGCTATATCAATTACATATGAAATATTAGAAACGACTAAATTATCAGTTGGAACATATATGGCATCAACTTTTTCAATTAAAACGTTGGTAACTTGAACTAAATCATTTGCGTTTGAAGCAGCACCTTCAATAACTTTTAAGTTTAAATCTTTCGCTGCCTTTTTTATATTTTTCACTTGAACTGCTGAATTTAATTCAGAGCTTGAAAAAAGAATACCTATTGTTTTAGTGTTTGGAAATTTTTCTTTAAGTAATTTTAAACTTTTATTTACATCTAAAATCATATCACTTACACCTGTTATATTTTCAGCCATTAATCCTGCTTCTTTAGGATCACTTACAGCTGAAAATAAGATTGGTTTGTCAGTTATATTATTTTTTAAAGCCTGTGCAGCTCCTGTTCCAACCCCAATTACAATATCTTTATTTTTATTAAAATTACTTGCAATAAGATTTGCAGTAGCAAGTTCCCCATTAGCAACCATTACTTGTATATCAACATTATCATTTTTTAAAGTTTCGCTAATTCCTTTAATTACTAAATCCAGTGAAGGATGTGATGTAATTTCAGATATTCCAATAGAATAAGTATAATTTGTACTAATTTTAGTTTCCTTTTTTTCTTTTTTTAATGAACATGAAAGCATAGTTATAAATAGTAAAAATAAGGTTAAATGTTTTTTCATATTATTTATACTCCTCTATTTAATTGAATCGTTTAATGTAATTTTTAGCTTATTTAAAGTATTCTTATTAATTTTAACATCTGTTGCATTAAGTGTTAAATATGGTATTTGTTCCGGCTTTGTTTTTTCAACTAGGACCTTAATTGCCATTTCACCCGCAACTTTACCCATTTCATAGTAATCAATACCTTTTGAAATTAATGCCCCAAGTTCAACATGTGAAGCTTCAGCACCAATTACTATTTTTTTGCTTTCGATAGCATTAGAAGTAATTAAAGGCATTACAGATGCTATTAAATTATCAGTAGGTGTGTATAGAGCATCAGATTTATCTAAAAGATATTTTAAAGTTTGTAAAACTTCATTAGCTTGTGTAACACTTTTAGAAACAATTGTTAAATCTAATTCTTTTGCAACTTTTTCTATTTCTTGTAATTGTGATACAGAATTTTTTTCAGATGAATTATATAAAAATCCAACAGTTTTAACATCAGGTTTTATTTGCTTTAAAAGTAATAACTGTTCTTTGACATTTATTTTATCACTAACACCTGTTATATTTTTGCTTTTTAATCCAGCATCTATAGGGTTTGTAACAGCAGAAAAAATAATAGGTATATCTTTTGTAGCATTTAAACTTGCTTGTGCACTTGTTGTGGCAATTGCATAAATTAAGTCAACATTTTCATTTACAAAAGTATTAGCAATAAGATTTGCAGTAGCAAGTTCACCGTTTGCATTTTTTTCTTTAAAGCTTACTTTTATTCCTTTTTCTTTGAAAGCATCTTCAAAACCATTTCTTGCTTTATCAAGAGCAGGGTGAGCAACAAGTTGTAAAATTCCTATGTTAAACTTTGTTTTATCCTCTTTTTTAGGTTTTTTAGCACAAGAAAATATAAGTAATATTATTGTAATAATGATATATAATTTTTTCATTTATATTTACTTCCTGTTATTTTATTTTTCTTAATATTATAAAGTTTAAAGATGTCACATCAATACTTTTTCTTACACGTACATCATCTTCAATTTGTTTAAAATTATTAAATATTACATTATATTCACCATTAAAATTAACTTTAATTTTTGATGTTGACGCATTGGCAATAATAATGTATTTTTTGTGTGATCCTAATGAATATACAAGGACATTATTTTTATGTTCTAAAACTGTAAGTTTTTTTTCAATTTCATCATATGTTTTCATTCTGAATAATTTTTCACTTTTTCTTAAACTAATTAAATCTGAAACATACTTAATATATTTTTTATTTTGTTTTGCTAAATTCCAATCAAATTTATTTATTTCATCAGATGATTTATATGAATTTTCAACACCTTGTTTTGTTCTGAAAAATTCTTGTCCTGCATGTAAAAATGGGACACCTTGTGAAGTTAAAACCAATGATGTTGCAATTAAATGTCTTCTTTTAATGAATTTAATATTAAGTTTAGTTAGATGGTCAAACATAGTATAATTATCGTGAGCTTCAACATATTGCACAACTTGTTCTGGACCTGTGTAAGAATATAGTCCGTTACCACCTTTTATTGATTTTATTACGTCATCATTTTTTTTCCTAGAACCACTTATAAATCCTTTACCTACAGTTTCAAATGTGCTTCCTTTTATACTGTCTCTAAAGTTATCACTGAAAAAGGCTATTCTTTCCATTTGAATTGCATTACTTTGTTTTGCTTTTTTATCATCAGGTAAAGTAGTGTTAAGATCCCAACCTTCACCAAGGATTATAATCCCTTTATCTATTTTATCTAATTCTTTACGTATTTCATTCATTGTAGTTACATCTAATATACCCATTAAATCAAATCTGAAACCATCAAGTTTATATTCTTTAGCCCAATAAACGACACTATCTACAATGTATTTTCTAATCCATTTTTTTTCTGATGCTACATCATTTCCACAACCTGTACCATTTGAATAAGTTTTACCGTCCTCATTCATTCTAAAAGCATAATTTGGATTTAATTTATCAAAACTATGACTTTTAACATCATAAACATGGTTGTATACAACGTCCATTATTACACGGATATCATTCTCATGTAATTTTTTTATCATTTTTTTTAGTTCCATTATTCTATTTTCAGGAATATATGGATTACGAGAATACGAACCTTCAACTGCGTTATAATTTACAGGGTCATATCCCCAGTTATATTTTTCAAATATATCAGTTTCATCTACTGATTCTTTACTATAATCAAATATTGGTAATAATTGTAAATGAGTAATTCCAAGAGATTTTAAATAGTTAATACCATGTTTTTCAATAAGTCCCATAAAAGTTCCCTTATTTTTTATCTTAGAACTTTTATCAATTGAAAAATCTCTAACATGTAATTCATATATCACTGCATCAGTTGGATCTGTAAAACTTGGCATTCTTTTAAAATGTATTGGATTAGTTTTTTTTAAGTTAATTACTACACCTCTTTCACCATTTACTGTAACAGCTTTTGCATATGGATCCACAGCTTCATTTACAGTATCTCCAAAATGAGCTAAATATGTATATTCTACACCTGCTAAATTGCCTTCAATTTTTATATAATGAACACCATTTACTTGTTTTTTCATTTCATATATTTTATTATTTGTATAATCTTTTAAACAAACCTTATCAGCATCTGGTGCCCAAACTTTAAAGATTGTTTTTTTTGTTGTATATAACGCACCTAATCTCATTTATTTTATAACCTTTCTATAAACTACTAATAATGGATTCCAAACACTTGAATTTGTTGGTGAATAACAAAAATCAATGTTTATAAATTCCTTAATAGGCATTTTGCTATATGCTACTATTGAAATTTGATCAATAAATTGTGCCACACTTTCATAACCTACAGCAGTAGCCCCTAAAACTATTTGTTTATCTTTATCATAAACTACTTGCATTTTTATAGGTTTAAAATCTTTAAATCCTGAATTTTTAGTTTGAGCAATTAATTCAATAACATCAGCATTATGTCCTAGTTCTATTGCTTTTTTTAATGTAAGTCCGGTACCTGCAAATTTAATATCAAAATATGAACTTGCATAGCTACCCATAGTTCCTTGCCATTTTGTTTTTATACCTGATAAGTTTTTAGCAAGGATCATTCCGTGTTTATTGGCAACATCTCCAAAAGGAGAATAAATATATATATCTTCACCGTTATATTTATTATATACACAATCTCCGATAGCATATATATTTTCACATGAAGTTTCAAATACATCATTTACAATGATTTTACCGTCTTTAGTTTCAAGTTGATTATCTAAAAAGTCTATATTAGGTCTAATTCCTATACTTGTTAATAAAATGTCATATTCTAATTTTTCATCGTTATTAAGTATTAAATATTTTTCATTGTATTCTTTTATTGATGTGTTTAAGTGAACATTTAATCCGCTTGATTTTACTTTGTTATAAAATTCTTCTTTTAAATTTTCAGGTATATTTGGAAGTAATGTATCACCAATTTCTATTATATCAACGCTGATATTTTGAAGAAGGAAAGATTCTGCCATTTCAAGACCTATAAATCCACTACCTATAATAACTGCTTTTTTTGGTTTTTCATTTTTTATATATTCTTTTATTTTTTCTGCATCAACTGCGTGAGATAATGTAAATCCATATTCTCCTTTTGATTTTGCTCCACATGCAATAACAAGCTTGTCATAATACACTTTTTGATTATTAACTACAACATATTTATTTTTAGTATCAACTGAAGATACGAGACTATTAATATTTACATTTATCCCTTTTTTTTCAAAACTTTCAACAGTTCCAAGAACAACATGTGAAAATGATAATTCATCAGCAATATAATACGGAGTTGGACATCCTGCCCAAGAAACATATTTGGTTTTTTCAAAAACAATTACTTCATCATTTGGATTTTTTCTTTTATATTGTGTAGAAAACATCATTCCTGCTGCTCCACCACCAATAACAACTATTTTCATAATTGTGCCTCCTTATTTTATGTATTTTTCTAAAGTAATTAACCAGTTTTCAATTCTTTCTTCAGTTTTTTCAGGTTCATTCATGTGATCTATTGCAAGACCTAAAAATTTATTATCTAAAATTGCAATAGAATCTGCAAAGTCATAATCTTGTGTAGGAACTTGTCCTACTATTTTTGCACCTGCTCTTTTACATTTATCATATAATAATTTTAATCCGTCAACAAATGTATCTGCAAATGCAATACAATCTCCTGTTCCAAGAAGAGCAACAGGTTTTTCAGCAAGTTTTGGAAGGTCATCAATTACAGCCATCCAATCATCTTGAATATCTCCTAATCCCCAAGTTGAGGCACATAAGATTAAAAAATCAAATTCTGACATGTTGTCTATTCCGTCCGCAACATCAAATATTTCGGCATTAGGTATTTTATCTTTTACTATTTGTGCCACTTCTTCCGTAACACCCGTTGTTGTTCCATAAAATATTCCAACTGACATATATTTTCCTCCTATAAGATATCAATAATGCTTTTATCAGCATATATTATTTCTCCATTTTTAATTTTTTCCATTATTTTAATTTTTTCATTATTTGGTAAAGATTTAATAAATACATTATCTGTATTTATATCAGTTACTTTTTCTTTTGATAAAAGCCTTACATTTTCAGGTAACTTTATTTTATGTATAACACTTTCAAAATTTTGAGTATCACTATTATTGTTATCAAACATTATTATTTTGCTAAAAATAGAAAAATTCACATCATTAAAATATGTATTTTTGTCAATTATAAGGAAAGAAGATGTGTCATTTGTAATTTTAAAATCAAAATAATATTTTATGTATGAGTTATTTTTAAATAATTTGTTTTTTGTTAAAAATAAAGCTTTTTTATTAAGTTTTTTCATATGATACATACCAAAAGTAAGTATTAAAGGTATGTATGCGTTTTCAGTTATTGGTACATCGCTTTCAATATTTTTATCACTTATTAAAATAGATTTATTTTCTTTGAATAATAAAGAGAGTATTTTTTTATTTAAAGAGCTGTATTCTAAGTCTTGAATTAATTCTTTTTTTATCTTTTTAAATAAATTTATGTCATTTTTGTGATAAGATTCAAAATCATAATCCCTTTTTATTATTATTTCAACAATATTTGTGTTTTCAAAATTAGTAATTTTTTCAATTTTTATTTTAAATTTAAAGTTATAAAAATCTTTAGTTTGAATTAAAAGTCTTGAAATACCAGAATCTAATCTTGCAATATATGTTCTGTTATTGTAAACTGAAACTCTTTCATAATCAAAGTTTAAATGAATATCTGTATTTATATCAATATCTTGAGTGGTGTAAAATATTGATTTCATAGGAAAGCTTGTTTCGTAAAGTGAGTTTAAGTATGAAAACTTATCTTCCTTTAATAAAGAAACTTTTGCATCATCTATCATAACTTTGGTATAAAATTTCCCTTTATATTGATTAACGTTAATTTTATACACAATATCATAAAATAGATTATTATTTATTTCATTTAATTTGTTAGCATTTGAAAACCAAACAGCCCCCTTATTGAAATAACCTTTTTGAGATATATCAAAACTTAGATGATTTTTATTTTCTCCAATTAATCTTGCATTTTCAATTAATACATTTTTAGTTAAGAACACAGGAGTAGGGTTTCCAAATCCAAAAGGTTTCAATAATTCAAGTGTTTTATAAAATTCATATGAAATTTTTTGTATAGGTATAATTTTATCAATTTCTATAAGTTTATAAAAATCTTCCTGTTTTAATGTTTCTTTTGCATAATCATTTATATCTTTTGAAAAGTTTTTTATATTTTCAATTTTTATTGTAAAACCTGCTGCACCCGCATGTCCACCATATTTAACCAAATGTTTTTCACAAAATTGTAATGCTTTTGTTATATTAAAACCTGGAATACTTCTACAAGAAGCAACAGCAATTCCTTCTTCAGGTTTTTCTTCCATTATTATTGATGGTTTATAATAAGTATCAACTATTTTTGAAGCAACAATACCTATTACTCCGTGATGATAATTTTGGTTACTGTCAATTAAAATATAGTCATTTTGTTTTTTATCTAAATTATTTTTACTTTCTTCAAATATACTGTTTTGAATGCTTTTTCTTTGTGTATTTTTTAGTATAAGTTCATCAATTATGACAGCTATTTCACGTTCATTATTTGAAATTAAAAGCTTAACAACCATTTTTGCATCTTGTAATCTACCAGCAGCATTAAAAACTGGACTTATTAAAAATCCTATATCTCCTGTGGTATATTCATAGTCTTTGCCTTTGTCACTAAATAATCTTTCACATAATTTTTTAAGTCCCAAATTTTTAGTATTTTTTAATTTTTCAAGTCCAAATTTAACTATAATTCTATTTTGACTTATTAAAGGAACAATATCAGCTACAGTTCCTATAGCAACTAAATCTAAAAAATCAAAAGCTTCATGTTTTTTTCCATATTCGGTATATAACTGTAAAAGAAGCATAAAAGCTGTCCCAACACCTGCAAGTCCATCAAAATTATATGTATTTTCCAGTCTTTTTGGATTTATGACGGCATAAGCATTAGGGACCTCAGGTCTAAGTAGAGTATGATGGTCGGTTATTATTGTTGTAAGCTCTAATTTATTTGCATATTCAATTTCGTTATATGATGTTATACCGCAATCAACTGTAATGATTATGTCAGTACCTTTATCTTTTATACTTTTTAGTGCCTCATTGTTTAAACCGTATCCTTCATCTCTAACAGGTATGTAATAGTCTACATATTTTGCACCTAGATTTTTTAAGCCTATATATAAAATAGATGTAGATGTAATACCATCCACATCATAATCACCATATATACAAATCTTCTCATCATTTTTTATAGCGGACATAAGTCTTTTAACCGCTTTTTGCATATCATAAAGTTTATTAGGCTCAGTTAGTTTTTCTAAATCTGGGTTTATAAAATCTATTATATCTTGTTTATTTATAATAGATCTACCTGCTAAAATACTAAGAATATCTTTGTCTATTGGTAAATCTATATTACCGGAAGCGACATTTTTAAGTTTCCATTTAGTATTTTGCATTTTAAATTTTCTCCTATTTTATAATTCCAACTAACTCTTGTATTACAAATGGTAAAAATGCAATTTTATCACCAGTTTGTGTAGCTTGCCCTTTATTAAATATTACAGTAACCGTAGTATCAGTTAAATAAAACGGTTGATTACGAGTAACACCTTTAAAATTAGGAATAGCTTGTAAACCAAATTGTTGCATTCTTTCTTTAATTGCTCCGTTAAAAGCATCTTCATACCCTGAAACAAATAAATCTGATAGATTTAATGTGCTTCCTGTTTTAGTATCAACATTTATAGTACTATATTCAATATTTTCCACTTCTTTTGTTTGAGTATTTATTCTAAGAATTGTAAATATTATACTTTTAAAATAACTGTTATCTGCTTGTATGTTGTATAAAACAATATGATTTTCAGCTCTTCTTTTATATTTTAAAAGTAGTTTATCAACTTCTTTATTTAAGGTTTTTATTAATTTAGTATTTCCTTCAAATACAGGATAAGATATATTATCGCCAATTTTTTTATCAATTACTTTTGTTTGTTCAGTTGCACTATTAGGAACAAAGCCTTGAAATGTAAAATTTCTACTAGCTGCATAAGAATTAAACATAATACTTATTGCAGTTAAAATAAATAAAACTTTTTTCATTTGTCAACTCCTTTTTTGTTTAAATTATATTATAATTTTAAGATTTTGTCTATTTTTTTATAAGCTCATATAGCTTTTCAATATCTAGTTTTTTTGCTTCAATATCTTTAAAATATCTATATGTTTTAAGCTTTAATTCAGAAGCAGCATCTTCATCAATTACAATGATTGCTTTTTTATGAGTTTGTAGCATTGAAACAGTCCACATATGGTTAATACCCATTTCTATTGCATGTCTAACAGCAACGGCTTTTTTATAACCATTAGCCATTATCATAACTTCATCACTATCCATTATAGTGCCAACACCGACAGTTAATGCAAGTTTTGGAACTTTATTTATATCTCCATCAAAAAATCTAGAGTTTACTATTATAGTATCTTGTGTAAGCTCTTTATCACGAGTACGTGATGCAAGAGAAGATCCTGGCTCATTGAAAGCAATGTGACCATCTTCACCGACTCCACCTAAGAAAAAGTGTATTCCTCCGTAATTTTTTATTTTTTCCTCATATCTTTGACATTCTTTTTCTAAATCATCAGCTAAACCATCAAGTATATTAATATTTTCTTTTTTTATGTCAATGTGGTTAAAGAAGTTTTCATTCATAAAGTAATGGTAACTTTGATTATGTGTTTCGCTTAGTCCAACATATTCGTCCATATTAAAAGTAACTACATTTTCAAATGAAACTATTCCTTTTTTGTTAAGATTTATTAATTCTTTATATGTTATAAGAGGAGTTGAACCTGTTGGAAGCCCTAATACAAATGGTCTTTCTTTTGTAGGTTTAAATTCATTTATTCTTTTGGCTATAACATAAGCACTCCATTTACCGATTTCTTCTTTATTTTTTAATATTATTACTCTCATTAAAATACATTCCTTTCACATGACTATTAATACATGTATTATACATTATTTTTACTTGGAATAAAAGGAAAAATATAGGTTTTCAAAAAAATCAAAAAAATATGATATGTAAAAAAATCAATATTTATGGTAAAATAATCAAATATGAGGTGATTTTTATGAGAGTGTTAGGAATAGATCCTGGAACTGCTATTGTTGGTTATTCAATACTTGACGTTGATAATGGAAAATATAAGCTAATTGATTATGGGTGCATATTTACAAATAAAACAGATGATATGCCTGTAAGACTTGAGCAAATATATAATAAACTAGATACTATAATTAAACTTTATCAACCAACAGAAATGGCAATAGAAGATTTATACTTTTTTAAAAATCAGAAAACTGTTATAAAAGTTAGTCAAGCAAGAGGTGTAATAAATTTGGTTGCAATAAAAAATGGGTTATCAATTTATGATTATACACCACTTCAAGTAAAAATGGGCGTTGCTTCATATGGTAGAGCTACAAAAAAACAAATACAAGAAATGGTAAAAATGATATTAAAACTTGATGAAATACCAAAACCTGATGATGCAGCTGATGCAATAGCAATTGCTATAACACATTTTAATAGCAAAAAAGGCTTTGTAGTACCAAAAATGAGTGTGTCAAAAAGTAATATTACAAATTTAAAAAAAATAAGTCTTGAAGAATATAAGAAAATGTTTAATAAATAGGAGCTAAATATGAATATTGTATTGTACGAACCGGAAATACCATATAATACCGGTAATATAGGAAGAACTTGTGTATTAACAAACACAACATTACATCTTATAAAACCATTGGGATTTGATATAGATGAAAAAACAGTTAAAAGAGCAGGTTTAGATTATTGGAAAGATGTTAAACTTGTCATATGGGAAAATTATGATGAATTTAAAAATGCAACAAAGGGGAAAAGAATTTTTTATTCAACAACAAAAACAAAAAATAAATATACAGATGTTAAATTTTCTAAAGATGATTATATTATGTTTGGCCCTGAAACTAGAGGTATACCTGAACATATTTTAAAAGAAAATGAAAATACTTGTATAACAATACCTATGATAAATTTGGGAAGATCGTTAAATTTATCAAATTCAGCAGCTATAGTATTATTTGAAGCTTATAGACAAAATGATTTTAACTTTTAGGGGGAAAAATGAAAACAAAATATATAACAACACCAATCTATTATCCTAATGCGAAACCACATATAGGAACAGCGTATACAACAATAATTTGTGATGTACTTGCAAGATTTGAAAGACTTTATGGAAATGATGTAGTTTTTACAACAGGAGTTGATGAACATGGTCAAAAAATACAGGAATCAGCAGAAAAAAATAATGTAACACCTCAACAATGGGTAGATAAAATGAGCGATGATTTTACATCACTTTGGAAACTTTTAAAAATTTCAAATGATGATTATGTAAGAACAACTCAAGAAAGACATTTATTTACTGTAAAAGATATTATAAAAAAAGTGTATGAAAATGGCGATATTTATGAAGGTGAATATAAAGGAAAATATTGTGTTTCTGAAGAAACATTTGTTACTGAAAGTCAACTTGTAGATGGAAAATATTTAGGAAAAGAAGTAATAGAAGTGTCAGAACCAACATATTTTTTCAGACTTTCAAAGTATGCTGATAAATTATTAAAATATTATGATGAAAATCCTGATTTTATACTTCCAAAACATAGAAAAAATGAAGTTGTTGCGTTTATAAATCAAGGTTTACAAGATTTATCAATTTCAAGAACAACATTTACTTGGGGGATACCTCTTGAATTAAATGATAAACATATAATATATGTATGGTTTGATGCACTAAATTCATATCTTACAGGAGCAGGTTACGGAGATTTAGAAAATTTTGATAGAATTTGGAACAATGCAACTGTTTCACATTTTATAGGAAAAGACATATTAAGATTTCATGCTATAATTTGGCCGGCAATGTTAATGTCAGCAGGTATAAAATTACCAGATCACATTGCAGCTCATGGTTGGTGGACTGTTGATGGTGAAAAAATGAGTAAATCATTAGGTAATGTGGTTGATCCTATTGAAGAGGTAGAAAAATATGGAGTTGATGCATTTAGATATTATTTAATAAGAGAGTCAACTTTTGGACTTGATGCAGATTATTCTCAAAAAGCTGTTGTTATGAGAATAAACGCTGATTTATCAAATGATTTAGGTAATTTATTAAATAGAACTATAGGTATGCAAAAAAAATATTTTGGAGATATAGTTTTAGAACCAAAAACATATGAAGAAATAGATAATGAAGTGAATGAATTATATAATTTAACCGTAAAAGAAGTCTATGAAAAATTAGAAGAATGCAATTTTTCTGAAAGTTTAAAAATAATATGGAAATTAATATCTCGTATGAATAAATATATTGATGAAACAAGTCCTTGGTTACTTGCAAAAGAAGATAACAAGGATAGATTACAAACTGTAATGTATACTTTATTTAATATGATATATAAAATAGCATATTTGGTTTCGCCTGTGTTAGTTGATGCAAGTCAAGAAATACTTTATCAATTAGGAATAAATGATGATATACATTCTAAGGTTATTTATAATATAGGTGAGTATAAATGGGGAACAACAATAAAGGAAGCAAAACCAATTTTTCCTAGAATAGAAATCAAAAAATCAGAATATGAACAAGATTTAAAAATACAAAATCCTATAACTATAGATGATTTCAATAAGGTTAAAATTAATGTAGTTGAGATACTTAGTGTTTCAAAAGTAGAAAACTCATCTAATTTACTTAAATTTATTGTAAATACAGGAACTGAAAAAAGGCAAATTTTATCAGGAATTGCAAAATATTATGAAAATCCAAGTGAATTGGTATCTAAGAAAGTATTGGCAGTTTTAAATTTAGAACCTGTTAAACTTGCAAATGAGTTATCTCAAGGAATGCTTCTTACTACAGAAGAAAAGAAAAAAGTAAGACTTGTTATTGTGCCGGAAGATGTTAAAATAGGAGCAAAAGTAAGATGAAAAAAATACTAATCATTATAGTGATTATTTTAGTATCTATTTTTTCAATCATCTATTTTATATCTATTAGAGAAAATAATCAGTCATATTATGATAATATTGAAAGTGCAATAGTTTCATATTATACAAAAGATGATGATACTTATTTGAAATACTTTAATAAAGCATATAAAATGGATAAAAATAATAAATTACTTTTTAGAATCATAAATTCTACTTTAGATGAAGAATCAGCTAAAAAATTTTATGAAAATAAAAAGGATAATAATCAAGGATATGAAGACTTATTTTATGCAAATTTAGATTATGATGGAAAAGCTGGAGAATATTTAAAAAAATCTGTTGAATCTGGAAATGAAGATGCTTCAAGACGTTTATTTTACGAGTATTACACTAAATTTGAATTTGAAAATGCAATTAATGTATTAGAAAAATATAAATTGCAAGAAGACAGTGAAGAATTAAAAGATATAGTTAATAAGAAAAAAGAATTTTTAGAAGTTGAACATTTATATAAAAAATATAAAGAGGGAACTATAACTAAATCTGACAGATATATTTTAGGAGTAAAACTATTAACACAGCTTAATTATCTTTTTCCAAAAGAAATTTACGATATATTAAAAATTTTTATTGAAGAAAAAGATAATTATGCACTTTATTCAAAATATTTAATTTTAGATAGTAATACTAAAGAAGCAAAAGATATTTTAACGTATCTACTTAACAAAAAGTTTAGGCTAGCTATTTTATCTGATATAGAAAAGAATAAAAATATAAGTTATGAGTACGAAAAAGATGATAATGAAATGAAACTTGCAATTGCTAATGCGGCTTATCAAAAAGATATGTGGGATATTTCTACAAAACTTTATAATGAACTTACAGATTATAAACCATCATATTTTTATGTAGCACATATGTATTATGATAAAGGTGCACTTGAAAAAGCTTATGAAGAGTATAAAAAATCATATTTATATAATAAAACAAGTGATCAAACTTTAGATAAACTTATAGGGCTTTCACAAATATTAAATAAAGAGGACATATTAGAATTTACTGATGATTTTAATGGAAACAATAATGAAAAAAGACAATTATTAAAATATAAAAAAGCTGATTTGAAAAATAAAAAAGCTGTAGCACTTGAAATGTGGAATATAAATAAAAAAGTAGCTTGTAATTTATTACTTGAACTTTCAAATAAAAAAGAAAAGGAAAAAATACAATTTTATACTAATGTTATCAAGCAAGACAATTAGAAGGAGGAATGTATGAAGAAAGTAATTAAATTTTTTGCAATATTTTTAATAATTATTTCTTGTAGTAACTCAAAAGCTGAATGTAAAGGCGATTGCAAACTTAATAATGGCAAAGAAGTTGCTAAAACTATAGAAGAAGAATATAAAACAGCAACATTAGATATGTTTAAAGATAATTATGCAGTTTATTCAGCTGTATGGTGTCCACATTGTCAAGCTCAATATGAGCATTTACAAAAAATATATGATAAATATAGAGATAATTACCATATATTAACTGTTATTGCAGGAACGGATACAAGAGAATATATAAAAGAGTTTATGACAGAAAAAAAATACAACTTTCCTATTGTATATGATGAATCCGTTGATGGTAATTTAAATCTTGCTTCTAAACTTGAAATAGAAACTATACCTGCAATATATTTTAATTTAAATAAACTTGATATAACAGGAATAAGTGAAAAAGTATACTATGAAAAATATAAAAACGAAATAGATCAAACAGCTAGAAAACAGATAGAAAATGTGATAGTTTTAGATAAATTTGGTAAAGAACACAAGGCATTAAGCATTGTAAAACCTAATTCTATAATTATATATGGAGCTCCTTGGTGTTCTGATTGTGTAAAAGAACTTGAAAGACTTTATAAAATAAAAGGTAAAAGAAGTTTAATATATATTATAGATTCTAATAAGTTTACGTATAAAGAATATCTTTCATATGTATCAAATAATAAATTAAATATTGACATTTATTATACAAAAACTAGAATGAATGATGTGAAGTGGATACCAACAGTTTCAGAAGTAAAAAATTCAAAATTTTTAATAACTTTTAGACCAAATAATGAATATTTAGTTAAATAAAATTAATGGAGACAAATTATTTTAGTTTGCTCCTATTTTTTTATTAAAAAATTGGCTTATTTATTATTTTAAAAAAATAGATTTATTCTAAAAAATGATTGTTGTTTTTTAGAATATTTTTTATTTTTTAACTAAAATTAAAACTTTAAAAAATTTAAATTTTTTATCATTTTTTCATCATCTTTGTTATATATTCGTATTACAAAAAATAAGGAGGCAAAAATAAATTGGAAATAGATAAGAAAGAATTTTTAGAACATACTAAAGTTTTTGAAAATCATATAAGTAATACATTAGAAAATGGACTTTTAAATTTGGATTATAAAATACTTTCACAAAATAAGGATAGTCCATGTATTTACACAGTTTTATTAAGTAAAAGTGAAGCCCTAAAATATGATTATTTCTTAAAGGAAATAGTTGAAGATGAAAATATATCAATATATTCAAAGTATCTTGATACTGTATACATTGATAAAAATTATTATGATTTATTAGAAATGGAAAATAATACATATATTGGAGAATTTATATTAAAAGAAGAAAGGTATGTATTTAAATATATACTTATTAAAGATGAAAGATATGATGTTTGTATAAATAAGCTTTATGACTCTTTTATGCTAAATAATTTGAAATGGTACAGTATTGATAAAAGAGATATAAATAAGATGTATAGGGTTAAAGTTATAGAATATGTAGATGATATAACCCTTTTAGAAAATATACCATTTGAAGATATAAAAATAGAATATAATTTTGACAATACAATTTCAAATTATAAGAAAGTATATTGGAATATAGGATTTGAAACAAAGCTTCTTAATAAAGAAATTACAAGATTTAATGATATAGTTGCATATAAATATATATTGGATAAAACAAAAAAGGATATCTATTTATTAAATGAGAACAGTTCTAAAATTGATGATGTTTGTATATATGATACAAGAATAGACGTTTATTCAAAATATGACAATATCTATATTTTTGATATGTTTCATATTTTTGAATTTGATTTTAGATTTAATTTTAAGTATTGTAAAAGTATTTGTGGTTTTAATAACAAAATAGTTGGAATAGAAAGTATAAAGAAGTTTTTATATCAAACATACAAACTAAAACTTACGGATTTTAAAATAACTAATAAAAATATTGGACATTTAATTATACCTAATTATGATAATCAAATAATTACATATAATTTAGGTTATTTATATCTTAAATTTGAAAAAATATATTCATATGAAGATTTATTTCATGCAATAAATTTATTAAAGCTTAATATAAATGGATATGAGATAAGGGTAATAGAATGAGTATAAAATTTTATCCATATTTATGGTACTTGAGTTTTATTAAAAAGGATTATTTGTTAATTTTTGATGAATATAATCCCTATCTTATTTTAAGTTCAACATATATAAATGATAGTACAGATTTAGTTTTTTATATTAATTTATCATTAATTGGTATTAATTTTGATGAACATATGAATAAAGAATTAATAATTTCATATATTTTAATTTTATCAAAGTTACAATATATTTTCTTTCAAAGCCCGATTAGTTATATTACAAGAAATAGTGAAGCTAGCACTGTTATTAGAAAATGGGAGTATAAGGCATCATATATAAATGATTTTATGTATATATTTAAAAATTGTATTAAAGAAATATTTCCAAATAACATAATATATAGACATAAAGATACAATACTTGTTTATTTAGATTATGAAAGAAATGATAAAAATGAAAGTTTAATAAAAATTATTATTGAGAAATTTATGTATTTTAGTATTAAGACAGAATATATTTTTTCACATTTTTATATCTTAAACATTGAGCAGTTAGGAGAATTAAATGAATGGGAATTACTGTAAACAGGCAGGTGCTATATGAAGTATTATGCAAAAGTAGATGATATAGAGATTAAACATGATGAAATCAAAAAAATTAATATAAATTTAATGCAATTGGGTATAGATACTTTAAAAAATGATAGAAATCGTGTTGAAGTTGAACTTTACGTAAATATATATGAAATGAAATTAATTGAAAGTATTTTTTCTAAAAAAGATAAATATTTTGAAACTGTAATTAAAATAGATGGCATATTATATAAAATACCTAAATTGTATATTTATTCTTTTAAAAATTTATATGAAAATGGTATTGGAGTTTTTATACTTAATTTAAAACAAGGTTTTTTAGGTTTGGAACCAGAAATTGTGGTACAAATATGAAAATACTGATTGATGGTAAACCATTAAATGGATACAAGATACAAGAATTTAACATTTTAAGCACATTAAATACACATTCAAAGCTAATTATAAAATTTAAAATTTCCAAAATAGAATCATTATTTAACAAAACAATAGAAATAATAAAAGACAAAAAAATTTTTAAAGGTAAAATTACATTTTTTGAACAAACTGGATATGAAGATATAGAAATAGTTGCCTATAGTTTAACATATGAACTTGATAAAATAACTAATTTTAGAATATATCAAGATGAAGATGTAAGTTATAAACAAATAATTGATGAAATTATGAAAGAATATAATTTAAGATACACTGTTTCTCAAAAATTAAATAAAAAAATAGGGAGAATGTATGTGCAATATATGGAAACAGATTTTGAGTTTATTAAAAGAATATTATCAAATGAAAAAGAAGTAATTTTATCAACATATGAAGGCATAATTTTATTTGGAATGCAAAATTTAGTTAATTCAAATATAAAAAATATTTTAAATAAGGGTCATATTGTTGAAAATGACTGTGAATACGTAACTTTTTATACAAAAGATGAGGCATATATAACAGGAGATAAAATATCATCATTACATATAATAAAATCTGAGATAAGTATGGAAAAAAATATAGTAATAAATAAGCTATATTGTTGTAGTAAATATTTTACCAAACAAAAGTATATAAGCAAGTTACAAGGTTTACATTTAGAAGCAAGAGTTGTAGAAGTTATAGCGGATAAAAATATTGCAAAAATGAAAGTAGATTTTTCTAATGTTTTAGGTTTTAAAGATAAAAGTAAAAATAAGAAAAAAATTCCATTTACAACATTTTATTCCAAAACAAATACAGGATTTTTTCCAACACCTGAAGTTAATGATAATGTAGATGTATATTTTCCAACCTATAATGAGGAAGATATTAAAATAGGTTTAAGTATAAATAATGAAGAAAGTGGAAGATTTTGTGATTACAATAAAAGGAATTTTGGAAATAAAAATATATTAATAGAATTAACGGATAATAGATTTTTTATAGATAGTAGTGAAATAGTATTACAAACTAAAAAGGATTTTAATGTAGTTAGTGGTCAAAACTTTAAATTAGATGTAAATGATAGTTATACACAATATTCTAAAAAAATTATTCAAGTTTCAAAAAATGGAGATATTGAAATTAACAGTAAAAAGAATATTTTGCTAAAAGCTTTAAAAATACATAATAATTAGGTGATATTATGCTTTTAAAAAAATTTGAAAATGAAAATATACCTAATGAAGTAAAAACGTTTTATGATGATTTGTCAATAAAGTACCTAAAATCAGAAGGATATGATTATGGGAAGGAAATTCAAGGACCTGTTATAGCAGAAAAAATTGGAAGATATTTGCTATCAAAAGAAAATATAAACTTAATTGATCCATCTATAGATTTAGGATTTTTAATTTATACTGGTGAAGGACATGAAAAACAAGATGAGCTTGTAATATATTATCATAAAAATATTTTATTACATGATTTAAAAGATATAATGGAACTACATAATAACTCTTTTTTTGATATTTCAGATATTCCATGCACTAATGGAAAAAAGACAATAACTAAAGAAGAAGTTTTAAAGAATTTAGAAAAAATAAATTATACACTTAATAATTTAATAAAAGTAACTCCGGCAGGAATTTTAATTGCATCACATATATTTGGTACAAGGAAAGTAAAAAAACTATTTAATAAAGAAAGTAATTTTTGTGATGAAAATAATATACCTATAAGTTATTTTATTGACGATAAAACTTATGATGTTGAATTTATAACTGGACAGCTTAAAGAAAATAAAGTTATACCGAAAGTTAATGAAAAAAATGAAAATGAAATAAATCTAGGTGAAAAATTTATAGGACAAAACAGCACAAATTTATTTGACCAACTAAAAAAATTTGCAAAAGACAATAAAATACTAGAAAAAATATTAGATAATTTAAAGACAAAAGATAATAAAGAAATAATTAAAAATGTTGAAAAAATAATAAATCCCAAATCTAATTCATATGTTGCAAAACCAAGTGAAAAGCTTAATATAATACTAAATGAAAAATTTGAAAATGAATATCAAGGTAATAAATTTAGAGAATATTTTGAAGATACAACAAATAAAACAATAGATGAAGAAAATAAAAATACATTTAATGAAGTTTTAAAAGCAAAGGAAAAATATGAACCAAAAAGCATAATAGAACAAAATGGATTTGATAAATATAGAAATTTTGGAGAAAATAAAATAACCACTTTTGAATATATATATGATGAATGTATGAAAAGTATAGACCCTCTTGATAAATTAGAAAAATTGCTTAGCTTTTTTACGTGTAAGTATCAAGATGAGAGTAAATTTAGTTTTGCAAAAAATATTACAGTTAAATTTTTCAAATCAAAATTAAAGAATAAGCTTATAGATAAAGTAAATGAGGTTACAGGAGCAAAACTACCAAAAGAAGAAATAAACTATATATCAAACTTTGGGATTTGTGATGTAGACGATATAAAATTTAATATAAAGCGTAAAAGTATGAATGATTATCCTAAAATAAAAGAATATAAATTTTTAAAAATGTTTAAAGAGCAAAATTTAGTTAAACGAAGTTTTGGAACTCACAGTAATGGAAAAAGGATATATAAGAGAGCAAGAAGATTTTTAGATAATTTACAATTAGCACTAATATTAAAAATGACTAATTTTAATAAAGATAATATTGATGGTCATGCTAAAAGGAGTACAAATATTGTAAATAATTATATTGTATTTTTTGATGAGTATTTAAGTGGTTACAGTTTTGATGATTATAAATGGTTTTATGACATAAAAAAAGAATTTAATGTAACAAATTTATTTATAAGATTATTAAAGACACATTTAGATTATAGAGATATTGCAATATCAAAATTATCTGATTTTATGTATGAACTAAAATATGAGACATATACAGATAATAAAAATATGGCAAATGACAAAAGTGAAATAAAAAAAATTTTTAAAACTAAAGACAGTCTCGAATATAATATGAGACTTAGAAACTCATATAATATAGCAGATTTTTATACATCATTTTATCAAAATAAAGATGAGGCTGAAACTGAAAAATTTGTATGTGAAGGAGCTAAAATAAGTTGTAGTTTTGCTCCAGATATAACAAATTTAATAGTTACCAAAAGTGAAAAGAAAATAAATGGTCTATATGTTGCGACAATAAATGATAAAAAAATTATTCCGTTTAAATCATGTAGTGTCAATAAAGTTTGTGTTGCAAAACTAAATAATTGGAAAAAGAAAAATAATATACTGATAGGAAATAACCCTGTTCTTATGAATACATCAACTTGTAACTGTTCTATTGGAGGATTATTAACTATAGTTGATAGTAATCAAAATATTGAAAGTATAAGAAAAATCGAAAAAAGAGATACTAAAAGAAAATTTATGATAACGGATTATAAGTCCATTAACCTTTTATATGATTTTACAAAAAAAGATTATTTTTCATCATTTGCATTTTATTTATATACAGATAAATTGTTTATAAATAATTTAGATGTTTATTATCTTAGAAAATTAAAAAGATTATTAAAACCTTCATTTGATGAGAAAAAGTTACAAAAAGAAGATGTTATTCCTGTAGTAGATACAAGCATTAATTCTATACTAAATGCTTATCCTATGGGGAAAATTTTAAAAGGTTATTATTATGGAAAAATAAGAAGTTTAAAAACAGGAGATAAATATATTGATATAGGTATGAGTTTATCAAAAGAAAGGAATTTTAATAATTTTTTTGATAAAGCTAAAAGGCAATTAGATGTAATATTTGCACCGTATAAATTACAAAGTTTTAAAAATGAAAAACCTTATTGGATGGATAAAGCCTTTGGTGAATATAATAAAAATTATAGTAGAGAAGGATTAAGAAAAGCAGTAATAAAGTATCATAAGTACGGTGGTGGAATAAATGCAGATATAAGAACTGCATGGTGTGCATCTTTTGTTAATTATATTTTAAATACTGGATTTCAATCTGCATCTTCTCAGGGTTTTTATACTCAAAAAGGAAAACAGTATTTTAATAAAATAAATGATGCTAAATATGGAGCAATTTTAGTTTTAAGAAATAAGAATAAGATAAGTGGACATTGCACATTTATTTTAAATGAAACTGATAAAGGATATTTTTGTCTTGGAGGTAACCAAGGAGGAAGAATAAAGAAGAGCTTTTATCCTAAAAATAGTAAATTTTATGGCATATTTTGGCCGAAATAGGAGAGAAAAAATGAAAAAATATTTAATATTTATAATGTTTCCTAGTTTTTTGTTAGCAGGAACAATTGATTATAATAGATTGTATGAAAGAAAAAAAGTATTTATGAAACTTAATGATACTCAAAAAGATTATAAAATGGAAAGTTTAATTTATGAAGCAGATATTTATGAAGGCATTATGGAGAATAAAACAAGTGGAGAAAATTATATTAATTTTTTAAATAATAAAAAAACTAAAAATATGTTTGCTAAAGTTTATGCTTATTCGTTTGGAAATAAAGAAAAATATTTTATTTCTTCTAAAATAGCTATAAATAAACCTTTTACTCTTTATGGAAATGAAGCAAATATTGGTGCAGTTTTAGGTTATAATCACCTAAATAATTTAAATGATGTAAGCAATGGAATTAGTATAGGTATAAATGCAGCATATACTGTTCCTGATTTAAAATTACAATTATTTACACAACATGAATTTAATTATAATTTTCAAAAGTTTGATGTAGGATTTAGTAATCATTATTTTGGTGTAAGCGGAGTTATTAATGCTCGTTTTTTACTTGGTAAAAAATTTTTTATTGAACCAAATGTTAATCTTGCCTATAACTATAACTTTAAAAGAAGTGTTTTAGATCAAAATAAAGATAAAATTACAATGATGCCTGCTATGAATATAACTGTTGGAGGTAGTGTAAAAATTGGATATAAGTTTGGAGAAAACCCAAAAGTTAAGTTATATGCTTCATATGGATTAAATAAAAAGCTTAATAATGTAAATAAGTATACAATATATGGAAAAGATGTAATTATGTCTAAAAATAATTATATGTCTCATTATTTTGATATAGGTTCAGATATTTTAATAAAAGATACTCATAAAATTTCATTGTCATTAGGAATATTAACTCAAGGATATAGAGGTGGAGCATCATATAAGTTTGAGTGGTAATAAAAAAAGCTGAGAAAATTTTTCTCAAGCTTTTTTATTTAAACTATAATTGACAAGTTGAATATGTTTTTTCAACTAATTTATATAATGTTTTAACATGTATTCCTGTTGCACCTTCAGGTAAATAACTATATGGTTTTGATAAGAATGCAGTACCTGCTATATCTAAATGAACCCAAGGTAAGTTATTTACGAATTCACCAACAAACATTCCGGCAGTTATAGTACCTGCAAGTCTTCCACCAGTATTTTTTATATCTGCAACTCTTGATTTGTTTTGTTTAGCAAATAATGGATCAATAGGTAATTGCCATATTTTTTCTCCAGCTTCAACAGAAGCAGCTTTTACTTCATCAAAGAACATTTGATTGTTAGTAACACTACCTGTATAAACTTCACCTAAAGCAATTAAGCAAGCACCTGTTAGTGTAGCAAGATCTATAATTCTTGTTGCTTTCATAACAGAAGCAGTATAGTAAACGGCATCAGCAAGAGTTAATCTTCCTTCAGCATCTGTGTTATCAACTTCTATTGATTTACCTGATAATGATCCTATTATATCTCCTGGTTTATAAGCATGACCTGAAACTGCATTTTCACAAGCAGCAACAACACCAACTACGTTAGCTTTCAGTTTTCCTTGTGCTATTGCACGTATTGAACCTATAACAGTTGCAGCTCCTCCCATATCACAGAACATAGTTTTCATACCATCACTAGGTTTTAATGAATAACCGCCTGAATCATAAGTTATACCTTTACCAACTAATCCAAGTTTTTCATCACTTTGACTATCTCCGTTATATTCCATAACTATAAGTCTAGGGTCATTATCTGAACCTTTACCAACTGATAAGAATGAAAGTAATCCCATTTCTTCAATTTGTTTTTTATCGTAAACACTAACTTTAACTCCTAAAGGGCTAAGTATGTCAACTGCATGTTTTGCAAGTGTTTCAGGATATATATAATTTGATGGTAAGTTTACTAGATCTCTTGTGATAAATATTGAATCAATTAAGATTTTTGCTTCATTAATACCTTCTTGAACCTTATGGTGTTTTGAAGGATCAGCAGTAGAAATATAGTTTACTGTAAGTTCAACTTTTTCCTCTTTATCTGACATAAATCTATCAAATTTATATTCAGCTTGCATAAGTCCTTCTGCAATTGCACTTGCTGTTTTCTTAACACATAAACCGTCAAATTTAGGTATTTCCATTTCAACTTCAGTTATTTTTTTTGCCATTAATTCTTTTGCTAATAAGAAAAATGCATCACGAGCTTTATCCAAAGTAAATTCTTCTTTTTTTCCTAAACCTAAAAATATAGCTTTTTCATAAGTGTTTACATATAATTCATTTAATTTAGCACTATAAAGTTTATTTTCTTTTAAGTGATTGAAAATATCACAAGTAACATTTTCAGTTTCAAATACTAAGTGAACGTAAAGTCCGCCTTTACCATTTAAATTAATTTTCATTTTGTTATTTTATCCTTTCTTTATAATTGATCGTTAATTACTTTTTCTACAATATTTCTAGCATGATCACAAATTCTTGTGAAATGGCTTATAGTATCAACGTAATATAAACCAGCTGTTATTTGACATTCTCCTTCATTCATTCTTGAAATGTGTTTTTTTCTGACTTTTTTCTCATACTCATAAATTCTATTGTGATAATCAAGGGCCTCAATAGCTTTGATTTTATCATTTTCAATTAATGCTTCATAAGTTAATGATAACATTTCTTTTGTTATTTTACTAAGCACAAGAACCTCAGATTTTGCATAATCTGAGAATATTAAAGATTTCTTTATTTGATAATTTACATCTTTAACTATTCCAAATGCGTGATCTCCTATTCTTTCAATATCACGTGTTATATCAAGTAATGCAGAACCTATTTCACCCTCTTTTACAGATAAGTGTTCTCTAAATATTTGAGTTATATATTTTGTTATTTCTTGATCTAATTGGTTTAATTCTTCTTCTTTTCTTTCAATTTTTGAGCTTAATTTTTCTTGTCTAGTTTGAAAAAATTCTGAAGCTAAATCAAAGTTTCTATTTGCTTTAGTAAGCATAACGCCTATTTCTTTTTTTGATTGTCCTAATGCAACCGAAGGAGCTTTATGTATTAATAAAGCATCAAGATATTCAGGCTTATATGTGATTTCTTCTTCAGTTATTGGGAATATCTTAGTAACTATATATGCAAGTCCTGCTATAAATGGAAACTGTATAATTGTATTTGCAACATTAAAGAATCCGTGAGCAAAAGCTATTGTCATTTTTGGTGGCAAACTGAAAAACGTTTGAATTAACATCGTAAATTTAGTAAACGGTGCTAGGAAAATTAAAAATATTATTGTTCCTATAATATTAAATAGCACATGTGTTAAAGCTACTCTTTTTGAAGCAGTTGAAGCTCCAATACAAGCAAGGATTGCTGTTATGGTAGTTCCTATATTGTCTCCGAATAAAACCGGAAGTGTTGCTTTTAATGTTATAAGGTTATCTGCGTATAAATTTTGAAGTATACTTATTGTTGCAGAAGAAGCTTGAATTAACATCGTAAGAACAGTACCTATAAATACTCCTAAAATAGAGTTGTTTCCAAGTTTTAACATTAAATCAGTAAACCAAGGTTCAGATTTAAGCGGAGACATTGCAGCAGCCATAAGGCTTAATGCGTAGAAAATTCCACCAAATCCATATAATATTCTTCCCATATTATTTAAAAATTGTTTTTTGGTAAAGAATAATAAAGCTGCCCCTATAAAAATTATTGGAAGAGCATATTTTGATAAATTAAAACCTATAATAAATGTTGTAAGAGTAGTACCTATATTAGCACCCATTATTATACCAATTGCTTGTCTTAATGTTAGTAAACCGGCTCCTACTAGGCCTACAGTTATTACAGTTGTTCCAGAACTTGATTGTATAAGAATTGTTACGAATATACCTGTAAGAACTCCTAAAAATGGGTTAGTTGTATATTTATCTAAAATGTATCTTAATTTTTCTCCAGCAGAAAGTTGTAGCCCATCACCCATGTATTTAATACTAAATAAGAATAATCCTAAACCACCTAAAAATTGGAAAAGAATTTGCCTATAGATCATTAAAGATTGACCTCCCTTTTGATTTTTATTTAAACATATTTTACACTATTTTTATTTTCTAATCTAGCACTATTTATTGTTGTATTTTGACATTATTTTTTCCGTAGTTGTACCATTTAATACATCTTTTATTAAATCAACGATATATTTTTTCTTTTCATTTAAAATATTCATTTCATCAGTGGTAAAGTTGCCCAATACATGATTTATTGCATTATTTTTTTTTGAGCCTATACCTATTCTAATTCTAACAAAATCTTTTCCGCAATGAGATATTATTGATTTTATTCCGTTATGTCCACCGGAACTGCCCTGTTTTCTAATTCTTATTTGACCTACTTCTAAATCCATATCATCGTATATGACATAAACATCTTCTATTTTTAATTTATAATATTTCATAAGCGATGCTATTGCTAAACCACTATCATTCATATATGTTAAAGGTTTTTGATAAAAAGCATTATCCGTTTTAATATATTCTGAATTAAAATCATTTTTAAAATTGTTTCCTAAATTTAGTGAAGACACAATTTCATCTAGGAATATAAAACCGATATTATGTCTTGTTTTTTTGTATTTTTCTCCGGGATTACCAAGACCTACAATTAATTTCATCATTACTCCTGTCTATTTATTTTTGTATGCTTATTATATCAAAAAAAATGGGGCTTGAATAGTTGAAAATAGATTTATTAAGTAAAAAAAGAGTATAAAATCTATACTCTAATTTAATCTAGAGGAGTTCCTCCAAATAGGCCTAATTCTTTTTGCTTTTGAAGTAATTTATCATAATATTTTGCAAGTCCGCCTTCAGAAGTTTCTCTATAAGCAGGACATAAATCTTTTCCTGTTTCTGCCATAGTTATTATTACATCATCAAAACTAATTAAATGATCTGAACCGACTGATAGAACATAATTTGCTGTATTTAAAGCTTTTACAGCAAAAACTGCATTTCTTTCAATGCAAGGAACTATAACATACCCGCCAATAGGATCACAAGTCATACCTAAGGCATGTTCCATACCACTTTCAGCAGCATATTCAATTTGATCTAAGTTACCACCTAAAAGATAGGTGGCCATAGCTGAAGCCATGGAACAAGCAGATCCTATTTCAGCTTGGCAACCGCCTTCAGCTCCTGAAACTGTTGCATTTTTTTTAATTAATGCACCTATTAATCCGGCTATAGCAAGACCTCTTAAAGCCTCTTGTTTTTTAATATTAAATTCTTCAACCATACTTATTAAAACAGCAGGAATTACTCCACAGGCTCCACAAGTAGGAGCAGTAACCACTTCTCCAGCACTCGCATTTTCTTCAGAAGTTGCAAGTGCATATGAAAAAACTTTTTTTGTTAAACTTAAAGATGCAGGAGCTATTAAAGATTGTTCGTACATGGTTTTAGCTTTTCTAGCATATCTTAATTTTGCAGGAAGAAGTCCGTCTTTTTGAATACCTCTTTTAATGCAGTTATACATAGCGTTGTATATACTTTCCAAATAGTCCCAAATATCAGAATCTTCATAGTATTCAACGTATTCCCAAAGTTTTTTATTATTTTCATTACACCAAGATATAATATCTTTTAATTTAAATAGTTCGTAAGGATCTTTTTCTTTTGGAGCCATTACAATTCCATCTTTCATTTCCCTTATACTTCCGCCACCGATTGAAAAAACTTCCCAAGATGCAAAGTCATTATCGTTTTCATCAATAGCTACAAACTTAAGATAATTTGTATGATAAGGGTGGACATATAAATGATTCCATAAAATGTCGGTATGTTTAGGTTTTAGTGTTTTTATAATTATCCAATCTGTCATATGTCCTTTTCCTGTTGCAGCAAGACTACCGTATAATTCTACACGATACTTAGAAGCATTAGGATACATATTCTTAAATTGTCTGGCAGCTCTTTCAGGCCCCATGGTGTGGGAACTTGAAGGACCGCAACCAATTTTAAAAACTTCTTTTAAACTTTCCATATTGTCCCTTTCTATTTAAAATTTTTAAAAATATCCTTTAATTTAGGATATGATTTCATAAGCCTTTTATATTTCTTTTCATACTGTATAGTAATGTCTGCTAAATTTTTACCTATTTCGTCAGAGACTACTCTAAATTTTTTACTTAATTTTTCAAGTTTTTTTCTGTCTTTTTTTAGACTGAATAATTTAAGTATTGAGATTAGAAAGTCAAAAAATACAACTAAAATTAACATTATTAGTAGGATATTACCTATTTTATTATTAAAAAAATTGACTAAAAATATAGTTTTAGGGTGAATAACATACATTAATATAAGGGCAGCAATTCCCCATAATAATGAAAATTTTAAACAAATATAACCACTTAAATTAAAATGTTCATTTGTATAATCCCACCATAATAATCCAAATATTTTCTTTAGTACAAAACCTGTAATATACTCAATTATAGATGTTATTACAACAGCTAAAGCATATAAAATAATTGGATTGTTTACTGTACCTTTTAAAAGATAAATAACAAAAACAGCACCAAAACCATAAATTGGGCAATATGCTCCATTTAAAAAGCCTCGGTTAATAAATTTTTTGTGCGTAAGTGCCTGATAAATAACTTCAATGCACCAACCTAAGAATGAGTAAATAATAAAATACCATATATATTCAAACATAATTAAAACCTCATTTATACTATAATATATGATAATTATAACCTAAGTTTTAATCGTTGTAAACAGAATATTTATGTGGTATACTTATTCTATAAAATGAATGGGGTGTGAGTTGTTATGACTTTTTTTGATATTTCAGGTAATGCTGTGCTAAATGGAGAATATAAAGAAATAAAAAAAGAAAAAGATGAAAATATATTTTTAAGTATATCTTCTTATGTAAATGGAATTTTATCGGGTCAAAGTAGAAAATTTGATAGAAGTGGAATACTTACAGCGATAATTACATATGAAAATGGTATTGAAATTGAAAAAAGAGAAAATGTTAATTCAAGTGGGTATGTTGAATATATAGAAGATGAAGTTACACAAAAAAGACAAGAAGGTAAGTATATAATTTACACAGAAGATGAAGTGAAAATAATAGAATACAAAAATAATAAGTTACAAGGTGAATATTATACTTATGTAATAGATAAAAATAATGATAAAGCAATACTTACAACAATGGGAACATATGATAACGGATACTTATATGGTATACAAACATATTTCAACTCTTTAGGTAAGGCTGTATTAATTGAAACTTATGAAAAGTATACAAATATTCCTACAAAAGCAACTTGGTTTGAATACTATCCCGGAACAGAGTCATTAAGATCTGAAAAAAATTATATAGGTAGCAAAATAAATGGAACAGTTACATATTATTATGAAAATGGTAAAATAAAGGAACAGTTAAATTATAAAAATGGGTTATTACATGGAGAAGCAACTAAATATGACGAAAATGGTGCTAAGACAGAGTACAAGTATGAATTCGGTTCTCGTGTATTAACTACGACACCAGATGTGTTATAAGGGGCAAATGCTCCTTTTTTTATTTTGATAATCAAATTTTTTATTGAAAAAAACAATCAA
The DNA here is from genome assembly GCF_001517835.1 of Caviibacter abscessus. NCBI lineage: Bacteria > Fusobacteriati > Fusobacteriota > Fusobacteriia > Fusobacteriales > Leptotrichiaceae > Caviibacter > Caviibacter abscessus. The sequence goes on along the minus strand of NZ_LOQG01000011.1, from coordinate 123,423 downwards.
AGGTGATATGATTTTTTAACAGAATGGGTGGTGATTTTTATTAAAAATGAAATTATAGAACCAGCAAGTTCTAAAAAAGAGAATATGGCTATTTTAAGTATAATAATACTGTTAATATTATTTGCAGGAATACTTTTAAAATTTACAATTACTAAAAAGGAAAGTAAAAAAATAGAAAATACACAAATATTAAGTACAAGTTTGAATACTACTGAAAATACTATTTTTACTGAATTACAAATATTTGGCTCGGATTTTCAATCTATAATGGAAGAGTTCAAAGAGGCACCTACACCTGAATTTTTAGATAAAGAACAAGCATATCCACCATTTGTTAAAGATGCTTCATGGGAAGCAAAGGGAGAACATAAATGGTATATGTTTTTTAGTCCTAAAACTAATGAAATTTATTATTTAGGCATTAGTTTACATCGTTATGTTGCAGGAGATTTTGCAATAATTATTAATGTTAAAACAAACAAGTCAATTATTAAATATTCAAAAGATGAAATAAAAAATATAACAGGAAAAGAAAATGTTAGGGAAATATCTGAAAAAGTAAAGCTTATGAAAGAAATTATAGCTTACACTGGTGAAGATTTAATAAATGATGCGAAAGGAAAATAAAATGAAAAAGTATATATACATTCTGGTTTTAATGATTTTTAGCAATTTAAGTTTTTCAAAATTATCAGTAGGAATTACTTTAATACCGTACTATTCATATGTTGCTAATATAGTTGGCGATAAAATGAATGTAGTTCCGATAATACCTGAAAATATGGATGTTCATTCTTATAGACCTATAGCAAAAGATGTAAAAAAATTAGCAAATGTTGATATTTTAGTAGTAAATGGTATAGGACATGATGAGTTTATAAATCCTATGATTAACATAGTACAAAAACAAGGGAAAAAAATTAAAGTTATTAATGCAAATGCAAGAACAACAACTATGATTGCTGCTGGTCAAAAAAAAGCAGGGCTTAAAAATCCACATACATTTATATCAATCACACAAGCAATACAACAAATAGGTTATATTGCATCAAAATTAGGAGAAATTGATCCTGCAAATAAGGCGTTTTATATCAAAAATGCAAGAGCTTATGATAAAAAATTAAGAGAATTAAAAAGAGAAGCACTTGAAAAAGTTAAAGGTAAAGTTCATAATGTTAAAATAGCAACAACACATGCAGGTTATGATTATTTATTGGCTGAATTTGGACTAACAGTATCATCTGTTGTAGAACCTGCACATGGTCAAAATCCTTCAGCTGGAGATTTAAAAGTTATAATAGACAAAATTAAAAATAACAATATAAGTATATTGTTTGATGAAGATACAGGAAATCATAGAAATGCACAAATAATACAAAATGAAACAGGTATAAAAATAGCTTACTTATCTCATGCTACAAAAGGAAAATATACTAAAGATGCTTTTGAAAAATTTATGAAACAAAATTTAGAAAGTGTTGCTAATTCAATAAAATAAGGTGGAATATATGGTAAATGGAGTTCAGATAAAAATATGTAACTTGTTTTTAGAACTGGGAAGCACAAAAATATTAGAAAATATAAATATGACTATAAAAAAAGGTGAAATACATTGTTTAATAGGTCCTAACGGTGGAGGAAAAACTTCGCTTTTAAGATGTTTATTAGGACAAGTACCTTATGAAGGAGTCATACATCTTGAGTATGAAGATACTAAGATATTTGGATATGTTCCACAAGTACTAGAGTTTGAAAGAACTTTACCTATAACAGTTGAGGATTTTTTAGCAATATGTTATCAAAAGAAACCTTGTTTTCTTGGTGTTTCAAAAGATAAAAGAAAATATATAAATGAAATTTTAGATGAAGTCGGTTTACTTGATAAAAGAAAAAGACTTTTAGGAAATTTATCAGGTGGAGAGTTACAAAGATTATTGCTTGCACAAGCAATAAACCCAAGACCTAATTTATTAATACTTGATGAACCGTTTACAGGAATTGACAGTATTGGAGAGCAATATTTCTTAAATGTAATAAAAAAATTAAAACAGGAAGGTATAACTATACTTTGGATACATCATAATATTAAACAGGTGAAAGAAATGGCTGATACGGTAACTTGTATAAAAAAATCAATTCAGTTTACAGGAGACCCTGCAACTGAATTAACAGATGAAAAAATATTAAGCATATATGTTTAAAAGGGAGAATTATGTTTACAAATATATTAGATATGATTAGAAATTTTTTTATTAATTTAGCATATCAAGGGATATTACCTGATTATTTTAAATATGCTTTTGTTATAAATTCCCTTATATCAGCCTTATTTGTAGGTCCCATATTAGGGGGACTGGGGACTATGGTAGTAACTAAAAGAATGGCATTTTTTTCAGAATCAATAGGACATGCAGCCTTAACGGGTATAGCACTTGGAGTTTTATTAGGTGAACCATATGATTCTCCATATATAATGCTGTTTACGTATTGTATAATTTTTGGAATACTTATAAACTACACAAGAAATAGAACTAAGATGTCATCTGACACACTTATAGGTATTTTTTTATCAATATCAATATCACTTGGAGGAACTTTAATAATAGTTGTATCATCAAAAGTTAATTCACATATGTTAGAAAGTGTGCTTTTTGGTTCAATATTAACTGTTTCTGATAAAGATTTATTTGTTCTATTCATTACAACTATATTACTTTTAATAATTGTTATACCATATTTTAATCAGATGTTATTATCAAGTTTTAATAGTAATATAGCAGTTGTAAAAGGTGTTAAAGTTAAAATTATGGAATATTTATTTATTTCCCTTATAACTATTGTTACAGTTTCATCTATAAAAATAGTTGGAGCATCATTAGTTGAAGCCCTATTTTTAATACCAGCAGCTTCTGCAAAAAATTTATCAAAATCAATTAAAAGTTTTTTCTTTTACAGTATATTTTTTGCATTAATAAGCTGTATACTTGGAATATTATTGCCATTATACTTTGACATTACTATTCCGTCTGGTGGAGCTATAATATTGGTTGCATCTTTTATCTTCTTTATAACTGTAGTTATAAAAAATATAAATAAAAGATTTACGGAAGGAGTTTAATATATGAAAAAAATATTGATATTTTTTATGCTTGTATTTACTTCTATATTGTCTTATACTAAGACAGTAATAACAGGAACACAAGCAATGTATACATTTACATCAATGTTGACGAAAGATACTGATATTAAAGTAAAATCTCTTTTTGAAACTAATGCAAGTATGAGCTATGATCAAATACAGGCATTAAATAATGTTGATAAAAATGAATATAAAGATGTAGTAGCAGTTGTTGATTTACAAAGAGTTTGGGTTCGTGATTCATTATATGAATTTGCAAGACGTGAGAATATAAGAACAGTGGAAATAGATGGAAGTTATTCTTATCAAGATAACTCAAGTTTAGCACTTTTAATCAATAACTATAATTTTGGAACAGAAAAAGATCAAACTAATCCTTACGTATGGCTTGATTTGACAAATGCTTCAAAAATGATTCAAATTATAGGGCATGATTTAGCTAAAATTTTTCCTGAAGATGCTATAAAAATAAATGATAATTTGCAAAAAGCATTAACACAAATTGAAAAATTAGCACAAGAATATAACAGTATTAATACTTTAGATGGAGCTATTGTTCTATCGGAAGATTTAAATTATTTAGTAACATATTTAAACATTTATAGTACTTATGTTGATATTTCAACTTTAAATGTTAAAAATATTAAAAAGATAATGAAAGATACAGATTTGAAAGTATTTTTAACTGATAAAGCTTTAAAAAGAGAAATAGAAAATGAAATTAAGAAAAATGGTGGAACTGTAGTAGTTCTTAGAACAGGTAATTTACCTGTTGAAGATGAAAATGATGATGAATTAATGGCTAAAGACGGATTAATTCAAATCTACAATGATAATTTAACTAAACTAAAAAATATTAAATAGTTAAGAAGGAGAGAAAAAATGAAAAAAATATTATTGTTTTTAATGAGTGTTTTTACTTTTGTATTTGTTTATGCTCATGATCCAATTTTGACAGTTGAAGATTTAAAAAATGGAAAAATCTTAATTCAAGGTGGATTTTCAAATGGAGAATCAGCAGAAGATGTTGATTTATACATTCTAAAAGATAAACCTTATGGTGGATCTGAAGAAACATATGAAGGGAAATTAGTATTATTTAAAACAACTTTTGATAAAACTAATGAACTTGAAATACCAAAACCTAAAGCTTCAAAATATGTTATAGTTTTTGATGCAGGTCCTGGACACGTAAAAGAAGCAAGAGGTCCTAAATTAACAGATGAAGAAATGGCAAATTGGGAAAAATTAATGAAAGAAGAAAAAATCTTTAAAGAATTTAAAGAAAAAATGATGAGCAAATAAAATTTGATTATGCCTTTATGTTTAACATAAAGGTATTTTTTATTAACTAAATGATTATAAAAGAAAAGCAGAAAAAATAAGGGTAAATTATAAAAAAAGAGAATGAAAAAATAAAGAGGTTAATAAAAAACTAATGCATTAAAAAAAATATTATACAATAGTTTTTAGAATAAGTGAAAACGAAGTAAATAAATAATTATGAAAAAGATTATGAAGTTATTTATCCAAAAGTTAATTAATGATATACTTACTCTATAATGAAAAAAGTTTGTTGAAAAATAAAAGGGGGATTTAATGAAAATTATAATCGCAGGTACAGGGGCTATGGGAGCAACCTATGGATCAATGTTACAAAAAAGTGGCAATGAAGTTGTATTCTTAGACTTATGGAAAGAAAATGTAGATGCGATTAATTCTAACGGTATTAAATTTAATAATTTAGGAACAGATGAATTAATTAATGCAAAAGCTTATTTACCACAAGACTATAGTGGAGAAGCAGATCTTATTATAGTATTTACTAAATCAATGCAACTTAAGGAAATGTTAAAAGATATTAAACATTTAATTTCTGAAAAAACAGCAGTTTTATGTATGTTAAATGGTCTAGGACATATAGAAACATTAAAAGAGTTTGTAGCTGAAAGTAATATATTAATGGGTGTTACAGTTTTAACAGCAGGTATGAAAGCAGCAGGAGAATTTTCTGTTAGTGGCTATGGTAAAACTGAAATACAAAACATTTCAAAATGTGGTGAAGAAAAAGCATTGAGCATTGTTGAATGTATTAATAATTGTGGTTTACCAACTGTATATTCAGAAGATATTTTATTTTCTATTTGGAGAAAAGCTTGTATTAACGGAACAATGAATGCTTGTTGTGCTCTTTTAGATTGTAATATGTTAGAACTTGGCTCAGTACCAAATGTAAGAAAATTACTTGGAACTATTGTAGAAGAGTTTGCAGCAATTGCAAAAGTTGAAGGAGTTACAATAGATGTTAAAAAAATTACGGACTTAGTTTGTTGGTTTACAACAAAAGAATTTCCAGGAGTTAAGCATTACCCTTCAATGCACCAAGACTTAATACAAAAACATAGAAAAACAGAAATTGATTATTTAAACGGATATGTATCAAGAAAAGGTAAAGAGTATGGAGTAGATACTAAATTCTGTGATTTAATTACAATGTTTGTTCATGGAAAAGAGAGAATATTAATAGGAGAATAGAGAAATAACATGTTAGGTGAGATGAAATTTAAAGAATTTATAATGAAAATATTAAACGGAATGGCAATAGGTATAGTTGTAGCATTAATACCTAATGCAGTTTTAGGTGGGTTATTTAAATATTTAGGAAATTATTACGATGTATTTAAAACTTTAGCAACAGTTTGTGCTAATATTCAATGGATAGTTGCACCAGTAATAGGATTTTTAGTTGGTTTACAATTTGGATTTAATCCAATGAAATCTGCTATTATAGCATCAGCTGCGTGGATAGGGTCAGGAGCATTGGTTATAATGCCTGATGGAGCTTTAAAAATAGGCTTAGGAGATTTAATAAACGTAATGATAGTTACAGGAATAGCAGTATATGTAACTTTATTGTTAGGTGAAAAATTAGGTTCTCTTACAATAGTATTACAACCTATAATAGTTGGTACAGGTGTTGGGTTCTTAGGACTTTTATTACTACCATATGTTAGATTTATATCAACAGCTATAGGAAGTGGAATAAATTCATTTACAAGCTTACAACCTATACTTATGTGTGTGTTAATAGCAATGTCATTTTCTGTATTAATAGTTTCTCCTATGTCAACAGTTGCCATAGGAATTGCAATAGGTTTATCAGGACTTGCCAGTGGAGCAGCTAATATAGGGGTTGCATCAACAGCAACTGTATTAATAATTGGTTCATTAAGAGTAAACAAAGCAGGTGTTACAATAGCAGTTGGAATGGGTGGAATGAAAATGATGTTACCTAATATTGTTAAACACCCTATAATGTTATTACCTATTTTAACTACATCTTTATTTTCAGGTGTTGGAGTTAAAGTGTTAGGAATAATGGGAGATAAAATAAGTTCTGGATTTGGATATGTAGGACTTGTAGGACCAATAAAAGCATTATCTATATATGGAGAACAAAATATACCATTTTCAACAGGATTAATTTATGTAATTATTGCTTATGTTGTTATACCTTTTGGTGTAGGAATAATATCTCATATAGTTTATACAAAAGTTTTAAAATTATATACAGCAGAAATTTATAAATTTCAAAGTTAATAAAATGTGATTATTTACTATTTTACTACAAATAATATTTACGGAGGTTATTTATTTGATGAAAAAAATTATTTTAGGGCTAATGTTTATATTTTATGGTGTTATATCAATGGCTTACGATTTTGATGCAACCTTAAAAGTAGGATATGATTTTTTCAGAGCAGATACAAATTTTGCAGATAAATATGATGTTAAAAATTACTATTGGGGATATTATAATATTTATAGAGACAATAAAGCGAATATATCAAATACAACATCTTATGGAAGAGGATTTACTATTGGCCTTGAACTTTATCCCTTACAATTTCTTGATAGAAGAATAAAATTAGGTGTTGGTGCAGACTATAACTTTGGTGAAACATCGGCAATGTATACATTTGATCCAAAAGGGCATGCAGAATTATTTTATAGAAATATGAAAGGATTAAATTATACAGATAAGCCTTTAACTTCTTCGCCTTATATTTATTATCCTTATTCTTATGCAAAAAAAGATTCAAAAACAACTTTTATACCTATATATTTGACATCAAAAATTGAATTGTATGAAAATGAAAATGCAGACTTTAAGGTGTATTCATTATTAAGAGCAGGATATGCATTTATGCAAACTAAATATAAATTTCACTATGGATGGTCTACTACAAAAGAAGCAGAAACAACAATTAATTTAAGTGGAATTTATTATGGATTAGGTTTAGGAATACAAAAAGATTGGTTCTCAGCAGAAATCCTATATGATGGTCGTTACACACCATATACAAGTAGATTTTATGATTGTTATTGCTGGACTTTATATGAAAATAGTATACACTTTAATTCATTCCATCATAAAGTGGGAGTAAGACTTGGATTACAACTTGGAACTAAAAAAGCCCCAAAAATAGAGTATCAAAAAACAGAAATAAAGAGAACAATTAAATTAAAAAAATATAAATAAATTAAGATGTATGACAAAAAAGGTTTTTAGAAATAATGAAAAGTTTTTAAAAATCTTTTTTTGTTAAAAGTAAATTGTCAAATATCAAAATTATGTGGTATACTTTAATAAATGAAATTGATAGGAGACTGTGTGATATGAAAGGTTACTTTAGTTTGATACTTCACGCACATTTACCTTACGTGCGTCATCCGGAGTATGAGGAGTTTTTGGAAGAAGATTGGCTATATGAAGCTATAACTGAAACATATATTCCCTTAATTGTAATGTTTGAAAATTTAGAAAAAGATAGAGTTAATTTTAATATAACAATGACAATATCAGGAACTCTAGCAAATATGTTAGAAGATGAACTTCTTTCAAATAGATACTTACATCATCTTGATAAAATGATAAAACTTTGTGAATTGGAAAAACAAAGATTAGCAAATGATAATAATATGATTGAAGTAGCAGAACATAATTATTATGTATTTACAAGAGCAAAAGATTATTTCTTAAAATATGATAAGAAATTACTAAAAGCATTTAAATATTATCAAGATAAAGGTAATCTAGAAATAATACCTGTTACAGCAACTCACGGAATGCTTCCTATGATGAAAGACTTAAAAGAAGCCGCAAATGCACAAGTATTGCAAGCAAAACTTGATTATATGAAACATTTCAGTGTAGAACCTAAAGGTATATGGCTTGCAGAATGTGCGTATTATAAGGGGCAAGATAAATATTTAGCAGAACACGGGATATCATATTTTATAGTTGATTCTCATGGTATACTTCATTCAAATCCTAGACCTGTATATGGTGTTTTTGCACCTGTTTATACTGAAAATGGAGTTGCAGCTTTTGCAAGAGACTTGGAATCATCAGAACAAGTGTGGAGTGCAGAAGTTGGATATCCAGGAGACGGTCTTTACAGAGAATTTCATAAAGATGCAGGATATGAGTTAGATTATGACTATATTAAAGAATTTTTACATAGTGATGGTGTAAGAAGAAATATAGGTGTAAAATATCATGCAATTACAGATAAAAAAGGAACATATAAAGCTATATATAGCCCAAGTAAAGCATATGACAGAGCAAAACAACATGCGTATGATTTTGTATTTAACAGATCAAAACAATTAGAATATTTATCAACTAAGATGAAATATAAAAAGCCTGTAATAGTATCTCCATATGATGCAGAATTATATGGACATTGGTGGTACGAAGGACCTATATTCTTAGAACATGTGTTTAGAGCTATCCAAATATCTAATTTTGATAGTATAACACCTTCAAAATATCTTGAAAAATACCCTATAAATCAAGTTGTTGATGTTAGTATGTCAAGTTGGGGAGCAAATGGGTATTATGATGTTTGGGTAGATGGATCAAATGATTACATTTATAGACATTTACATAAAGCAGCAGAAAAAATGATAGAACTTGCAAAAATAGAACATAAAGATCACTTGGAATATAGAGCTTTAAATCAAATGGCAAGAGAACTTATGATGGCACAAACTTCTTGCTGGCCTTTTATCATGTTTACAGGAACAATGGTAGGTTATGCACAAAAGAAAATTTCTGACCATACAAACAGATTATTCAAGCTATATGAAGACATAAAGCATGGTAATATAGATGAATCTTGGTTATCTGAAATAGAATACAGAGATAACATATTTAAAGATATAGATTATAGAATATATAGAGGTTAAGTGAATATGAAGTTCTTTTTTGAACTTCATTTTCATTTATTGAAAGGTAGTATATGATTTATTTAGATAATGCTGCAACAACGAAAGTAAGACCTGAAGTTATTGATGAAATGGTAAATGTAATGACTAATTATTATGCAAATGCAGATTCAACACATGATAAAGGTATTGAAATTGCTAAATTAATAAAAGAAAGAAAAAAAATATTTAAAAAATTACTTGGTATAGATTGTGATAATGTATATTTTACATCAGGTGGTGGAGAAGGAAATAACTTAATATTAAATTCTTTAGTTAAAACTCATAAAAGTGGTAGAATTATTTCAACCAAAATAGAACATCCCAGTGTACTAGAAACAATCAAAAATTTAAGTGAAATTTATGAGATTTGTTATGTAGATGTTGATGAATATGGATTTGTAGACATTAATCATCTTCAGTCACTTATAACATCAGATACCATATTAGTTAGTATTGCCACTGTAAATAGTGAATTAGGTACAATTCAGGATATATCAAAAATAGTTAGAGTAGTAAAAGAAAAAAATAAAGATACATTAGTTCATACTGATTTTGTACAGGCTTTAGGTCATATTTCATTAAATTTTAGTAATATAGATATAGATGCAATAACATTTAGTTCACATAAGATATATGGACCAAAAGGAATTGGAGCGGTGTATATAAAAAAAGGAGTGAAAATAAAACAACAAAGTTTTGGTTCAAATGTAGAAAATAAGTTTACAAAAAGAACAATGCCAAATGAATTGGTATTTGGTTTTTTAAAAGCTATGGAGCTATTATCTGAAAAAGATATAGAAAAACTTGCGGAAATTAAAAATTATACAATATCAAAGTTAGAAGAAATAAAAATATGTAAAATAAATGGTCCTTTAAATAGTTCACCAGGAATTTTAAATGTTGCTTTTAAAAATGCAAAAGGAGAAATTATTTTAAACTATTTATCAAGTCAAAATATATTTGTTTCAACAGGTTCAGCTTGTTCTTCAAAAAAAGGTAATAGTGAAATTGTAAAACAAATAGGATTGCCAAAAGAGTATCAAGATGGTGTAATAAGAATTAGTTTTGGAATAGAAAATGATATTTCACAAATAGATATATTTATTAAAGAATTAAAAAGTGTGTTAAATCTTATGGGTGTATAAAATAATGTTTGCGAAAAATTTAACATTATGATAAAATCTATATTAACTTTTATAAAAGGATTGGAAAGAACATGAAAAAATATTATATATGTATACTATCAATCATATTTGTAAGTTGCAGTTCAGTCGGAAACTACGAAGCACATACATATTTACCACAATCTAATTCAGGAAACGGGCAAGCACTTAAAATAGAAAAATTTGATAGTTTTGAAACATATAATAAAGAACTTGAAAATTTAGAAAATAAAAATAATGTGTATATCTTTGAAGCTGGAAATGTTACACAAAAGGGTATAGAACTTATTAAATCATATTTAAACATAGATTTTGATAATATAATAAATAATAAGGGTTATTATTTAACAGCAACTAACCAACATGCTACAAATGTAGCTTTATCTTTTTTAGATGATAAATATGATTTTAATAAAGATAAGAAAAACGAAAAAAGTGAAGAAAGCTTAAAGAATGAATTAAAAAATAATTTAAAATTTGGAAGTTATCGTAATTATCTTGAGAGACAAAATGCCGTAGGTATAATAAATATGAGTTACGGTATTACGGACAATCAAAGTAAAATGAAATACTTATCAAGCAGTGCACCATACATAGATAGTTTTAGTGAGAACAATATTAGAGATGGAATTGATGCTTTTTCAAACTTACTGTATTTTAAAGATTATAAGCAAAATTTACAATTAAAAGTAATGAGTTTAGGTAATATTGAAAGTTCAGGATTTACTGAATATTACTCAACTAAAAGGCAACATGCATTTTATCAAATAATGTCTCCTGAAATACAAGAAGCTTCAAGAAGTGAAGTCATATTTGCTAAAAATATGATGAGTGAAAAAGTAAAAGAAAAATTAAAAGAACATATAGATAAATTAGGTAATAAAGAAAATTTTAAAATAATTTTTGATAACAATACTTATACAACAGAAGCCAATAATCAAAAATATTATGAAGTAGATGTTATTGATAGTCAGAATCAAAGACATTATAACGCGAAACCTTTACTTTTAAGAGCAAACACAGTTGTTGAAGAAGGAAGTATAATAGATAGAAATGGGAACATGGAACAGGGTTCAAGCTTTTCAGCTCCTAGAGTATCAAGACTTGCTTATGACCTAAAGAAAAAATACCCATTTTTAACTTATCATCAAATAAAAGAAATAATACTTACAACAGCAGATAGAGATAATTCAGGATATTTAAGTAATATAGCTGGTTGGGGAGTTGTTAATAGAGAAAGAGCATTAAAAGGAATTAGCAACTTAAATGCAGGTCTTATTGAGGAAACAAGATTTTTTGTTGGTCAATGGGATAAAATATATGATAAAGAAAAAAATGTATATTTTTATGCTGATGTAAAAGGCAAAGATAAAAGTTACGAGTTTGAAAATGACATCGATACAGGTTTAAATGGTAAACTTAATTTGGATAGCGAAGATAACCTTGAAATTAATGGATCTTATGAAGAAGAATACGAATATAGCCAAAAATTCCATTTAAGAGTACCCAAAATACTAGATAGTGAAAAGAATTTTTATAAAGAAAGCAAAAAAGCTGGACTTAGAAAAGCAGGAGAAGGGACATTAGTTCTTAGTGGTAAACAATTATACGATACGAAAACACAGGTCTTAGAAGGAACTTTAGTTTTAAAAAATGAAAGTAAATCTGAATATGAAGTTTTTGATAAAGGAACTTTAAAATTAGAGCAAAAACAAGGCATTACAGATATAATAAAATTAGAAAAAAGTATAACTAATGATGGTACAGTTGATTTTAATGCTAAGACAGATTTAAAATACTATAAAGCAAGTAAAAACTCAACAACTTTAATACATGTAGGAAAAGAAATAAATATAGATACTTTTTCTTCTACAGGTAAATTACAATTTTATTCTGATGAAAATACTAAAACAGAAATGGAACTTGATAAAATACCTGTATTAAAAGTAAAAAATAAAATGGAAATAACACCAGACGTTAAAAATCTATATTTAGAAGTTGTTAAAAGTGATGATAAGAAAGTTTTAAATGTTAAGTTTAAGGATATGACAAGTTTATATAGAAGTCTTCAAGATTTAACTGAAGAAGAAAAAAGAAATATCGTGAGTTATAACAAAAATGAAAAGAGATTTTTTGATGAATACACCAGATATTATCAAAATATGGGTAGAAGCAACAGTAGAAATTATTTATTAAATCTTGCAAGTGATAACCATGAAAAAACTAAACAACAATTATTCACTGATACGTATTCAAGTTATATAAGTACAATGTTTAATATAAGGGAAGTTATAGAAAATAATACAAAAAATATAGAATTTGAAACAAAAGATAAAAGTGTATATTTTAATAATTTAATAAGTACAAATATATTTAAAAACAAGCAATATAATGCTTTTTCTACAAATACAATAGGAAATACTTTTGGTTTTGATAAAAAGTTAGAAAATGGATATACACTAGGTGTTTTTGCAAGTGTATATAATTCATTTTATAACTTTGATACTGATGCTAAATTTCAATCAAATAACTATTTGTTAGGTGGAAAATTAAAATATGAAAAAAATAGAGGTGGTTTCAGTATTATATTAGATGGGACTATAAGTAACACAAATGTAAATAGAAAACTTGATGATGAAATTATAAACGGTAAGTTTAATTCATTTTTCGTAAATACTGGAATTAATTTCTTTGGTGATATATTGGTGAAAAATAACACAATAACACCATTTGTGGAATATAACTTTAATTATTTAAATATACAAAGTTTTAAGGAAACAGGATCAAGTTATGGATTTTCAGTTGGAAATCAAAGTATATTAAAACATAAAATGGGACTTGGATTAAGTATTAAAACAGATATAAATGAAATTATAAGTGTGTATAATAAAATTAAAGGAAGTATGTATACTGATGAAGAAATAAGTTTTAATGCAGAATTAATGGGTATAAAAACTTCGTTTACAGGAAAAAGTCTTAATAAATTTAATTTAGAATACCTTTTTGGTTTAGGATTTAAATTCAAAAATGGTTTAAAATTAAATGTTAATAGTAGTTATAATTTACAAAATAAATTAGGATTATCAACAACGCTTAAGTATGAATTTTAACATATATCCTCTTTACTGAATGGGCTCAGTAAGGAGGGTATTTTTTTTACTTTTTTAATCTGAAAAAAGAAATGGTTAAAAAAGGAAATGTGAATAACTGAATGAGAAAAACGAAAAAATCACACATTATGCAACGCATAAACTCTTTATTTTACAAGGCTTTTAAATGTGAATATAAAAACTTGGGGGGGGGGTACTACTAACTGAAGTATTTAGAACAAAAAGTTTATATTTTCGCCGATGAAACTAACGAAAAAACTTTGAGTTTCAATGGGAAAATAGTAATATAATTAAGCTAAAAAAATTATAAAATATATTATATAAGGAGAAACAATGCAAAGTGTAAAAAAGTTAATGAAATCTAGGAGAAAAATTCAAATTTTATTTTTGATTACTACTTTTTTTGTAAGTAGCGTAAGTATAATGGCACAACGAATATATATAGGAGAAGATTACAATATTGAAGTTGTAATAGATAGATTTCCCAATAAATCCATATCGAGTCACTTAATTATAATACCAAAATATAAATCATACCAAAAACAAATTAATAAAAATAAAATAGGTATAATAAAAAATGAAATTTATAATTTAATAAATGCATATAACATAGATCAAAATAGAAGCAATATTAAAAAAAATACAGAGTCAATAAAAGAAATAAAAGGAGATTTGAAAACAACTAAAGAAAAAGTAGAAAAAAATACAAAAGATATAAAAGAATTAAGTGATATAGCTGTAAAATATGACGATAAAAATAAGAAAAAAATAACTTTAGGGGAAAATTTAAATAATGTACCTGTAAAAATATCAAATTTAGCAGCTGGAACAGAATATAATGATGCAGTAAACTATAAACAATTAAAAGATACAGAAAGACAACTAAGTGGAGGAATAGCTTCATCAATGGCAATGGCAAATATTCCACAAGTAGGAGATAATAAGTTATTTAGTATAGGAGTAGGAACTGCTTACTATAATAAACAAGCTGGATTTGCATTTGGAATAAGTGGAACAGAAAATACAAATACATTTGTATATAAATTAAGCGTAGGGCTAGATACACAAAAGGGAATGGGAGTAGCTGCTGGATTTAATATTAACTTTATAGGAAATGGTCAAAAATCTTCATTTGCAAGTAGAAGTAATGCGGTTTATGTTGGAGATAATAAACAATTACAAAATGAAATAAATAATTTAAAAAATGAAAACAAAGAAATGAAAGATATGATTAAAGAGTTAAAAAATAGACTTGATAATATGGTTGTAACTTCATCAAACTTTAAAGAAAAATTATATGTAATAGATCAATTTATAAATAATAAATATATTCCTACTAATTCGCAAATGGAAAAATTAAAAGTAATAGTTAAGGAAATAAATGAAAAATACTCAGATAGAATAATAGATATAACAGGACATACAGATACAAATGCAAGTGAAAAATACAACTTAGAGTTAGGATTACAAAGAGCAAACAAAGTATCAGATCTATTAATAAAATTAGGACTTAAAAATCCACAAAATATAAGAAAAGTATCAAGCTTTGGACTTAATAATAAAGTAAATGAAAATTTAGCTTCAAATAGAAGAATAGAAATAACAATAAAATAGTTAATCCCTAAAATAATTTATAAAGGACTCAAGAGAATTAATCATAAGAGTCCTTTTTATTTTTTTTGTTTCACAATGTGAAAAAATGATGTTTTCTTTGTAGATTGTGAAAATTAGAACATATAATTTGATATTTAAAAAAAAGTTTGATTTTGCTTGACTTTTTTCGGGGGGGGGATATAATCAGTTAAATTTATTTAGGAGTTGTAAAAAATATGAAAAAAATTATTTTAGGATTGATGACCTTAATATGTATTGTTACTATGTCATACGACTTTGAGACAAATATAAAAGTTGGATATGACTTTTTTAGATATGGTACAAACATAAAAAATAAAAAAGATAGTCTAGGAGTTAGACAGTCATTTCCATATGACAGAGGATTTGTAATTGGTGCTGAAGTTTATCCACTACACTTTTTAGATAAAAAACTTAAACTAGGTGCTGGTATTGAGTATAATTTTGGAGAAACAACATTAAGATATAAAAATTTAAAGTCAAATAAAAATTACCAAGCAACAATGGCACCAATTTATGCAACATTAAAATATAATTTATATAAACACAAGAGTGGTTTAAATCTTTACACGTTTGGAAGAATTGGATATGCTTTTGCAAAAGAAAAAACTAATCAACGTTGGAATAATTTAAAAAATACAGGAGGTGTTTACTATGGTTTAGGGTTTGGGCTAGATTATAAATATTTCTTAGCAGAAATTTTATACGATGGAAAATATTACTCTAGAACAAGGTTACCTAAAGATTTACCATTGGTTTTACCTAAAGCAGCACCAAAAGATTACACATCACACTATTTTCATCATAAAGCTGGTATAAGATTAGGTTTAAGATTAGATACAAGTGACTTTAATAAACCGCAAATTCAAAATTGTATAAAATGTGAAGAAAAGGTAGTTGAAAAAATCGTTAAGGTTGAAAAAATAGTAGAAAAAATTGTTGAAATACCTATTGAGCAAACTAAAGAAGAAACACCAAAACAAGTATATATAAAAAAACAACTTAAAAAGAATAAAAATAAAATTAAAAAACCAAGAAAAACAAATGTAATTAAAATTTGTGAATACGTACCAATTAAGAAAAAGTAAATTTTTATCTTAATTTATTTTATATAGGAGAAAAAATGAAGAAGATTATTTTAGGAATTATGACTTTAGCCAGTATTAGTGCGATGTCGTACGATTTTGAGGCTAATATAAAGGTTGGATATGATTTTTTTAGAAATAGTACAAATGTAAAATCTGAAAGAAAAAAAATAATGCATAAAGATCCAGATGTAGTAGATGTTCCATATAGTAGAGGTTTTGTAATAGGTGCTGAAATTTATCCAATGCATTTTTTAGATAGAAAACTTAAACTAGGAGCAGGTATTGAATACAACTTTGGGGAAACAACATTAAAATATAGAAATTTAAATACGCAGAAAAATTATTCAGTAACAATGATACCAATTTATGCAACATTAAAATACAATTTCTATAAACATAATAGTGGTTTAAATCTTTATACATTTGGCAGAGCTGGATATGCAGTTGCAAGAGAAGTATATAATAATGGAGGGAAACCATATTATGCAAATAGATTTAAAAATACTAGTGGTATTTATTATGGTTTAGGATTTGGATTAGACTATAAATATTTCTTAGCTGAAATATTATACGATGGTAAATATTTTCCTAAAACAAAAATAAAACAACAACAAGATATGGGTAGATATTTAGCGTCAATAGAAATACCTGCTTCATCATCAAGACAACAAGAATTAAAGTATACATCACATTATTTCCACCACAAAGTTGGTATAAGACTAGGCTTAAGATTAGATACAAATGATTTTAATAAACCGCAAATTCAAAATTGTCCAAAATGTGGAGAAAGAGTAGTTGAAAAAATAGTAGAGGTTGAAAAAGTAGTAGAAAAATTTGTTAAAGTGCCAGTAAAACCAAAAGAAGAAGCACCGAAGCAAACACCAAAACAAATGCCTAAAACACCTATTAAGAAAAAAGCTAAAAAGAAAACTAATAAAGTTAGAAAAGCAAGAAAAACAAACGTGATGCAAGTTTGTAGATACATACAGATTAAGAAAAAATAAATATTAAAACCTTAAAAATTAAAAGAAGTAGTATCAAAAATAAATTTAATTAAGAGATTTAAATTTTTTAGATCTCTTATTTTTATTGATGTTTTTTAATTGTGAAACAATAAATATTGTGATATAATTAAATACTAAATATAGTAACAAAAGGAGTTCATTATGGAATTAAGAGAATTTATGAAAAATATAGATAAATACCTTAACAAAGAAGTAGAGCTTGATGGTTGGGTTAGGAAAAATAGAGATCAAAAGAATTTTGGATTTATAGAATTTAACGATGGAACAAACTTTAACAGTATTCAAGTAGTATATGGAGAAGAATTAGAAAATTTTGCCGATATAGCTAAACTTAATGTTTATTCATCAATAAAAGTAAAAGGGCAAGTAGTTAAATCACAGGGTAAAGGGCAAGAATATGAAATAAAAGCAACAAAGATTGAGATATATAATAACTGTGACTTGGAATACCCATTACAAAATAAAAGACATAGTTTTGAGTTTTTAAGAACAATAGCACATTTAAGACCTAGAACAAATACATTTAATGCAGTATTTAGAGTTAGATCGCTATTATCTTATGCTATACATAAATTTTTCCAAGAAAAAGGATTTGTGTATGTTCAAACTCCAATTTTAACAGGAACAGATGCAGAGGGTGCAGGAGAAATGTTTCAAGTAACAACGTTAGATATGAATAGTGGTAAAAAAGTAGATTTTAAAGAAGATTTTTTTGGAAAACCTGCTTATTTAACAGTTACAGGACAATTACATGTTGAAGCATTTAATTCAGCTTTTAGAAATACATATACATTTGGTCCAACATTTAGAGCTGAACAATCAAATACAACAAAGCATGCAGCTGAATTTTGGATGGTAGAACCTGAAATAGCATTTGCAGACTTAAATGTTAATATGGACATAATAGAAGAAATGATTAAGTATATAATAAAATATGTTATGGATAATGCAGCAGCTGAAATGGAATTTTTCAATAATTTTATTGAAAAAGGGCTTTTTGATAAATTAAATAATATTTTAGATAATGGATTTGCAAGAGTAACATATACAGAGGCGATAGAACTACTTAAAAAAGTTGAAAACAAATTTGAAATAGCTGTTGAATGGGGAATGGATTTAAAAACAGAACATGAAAGATATTTAGCAGAACAAATTTTTAAAAGACCTGTATTTGTTACAGATTATCCAAAAGACATAAAAGCATTTTATATGAAACTTAATGAAGATAACAAAACAGTTAGAGCAGTTGACTTATTAGCACCTGGTATTGGAGAAATAGTCGGTGGAAGTCAACGTGAGGAAAATTATGATAAACTTATGGAAGTTATAAACGAAAAAGGATTAAAATTTGATGAATATTCTTGGTATTTAGACTTAAGAAAATATGGTTCAGTGCCACATTCAGGATATGGATTAGGTTTTGAAAGAATGCTTATGTATATAACAGGAATGGCAAACATTAGAGATGTGCTTCCATTTCCTAGAACAACAAATTCACTTGAATATTAAGGAGCCTTTATGAAAAAAATATTAACAATATTAGCTTTAGTATTTTCAACAGCAGTTTTTGCTGAATTTATTGATGATATAGCAAAGATAGATGAACAAATACAAAATAACAATTATGAAAATGCATTAAAATTAAGTAAAGAATTAATGAAAACAAATCTTAGTGCAGCTGATAGGGCAACACTTGAAGCATTAATTCAAGATATAGAAGCAAAAAGAAAAACTCCAAGTATAGATGAAGCATTATCAGCACTTGGAGACGGAACTTTATTTACATCAACAGAAACAATATCAACTGCATCAAAATTTGAACAATATAGACAATATGAAAAACAAATTTTAAGTACAAATAATGAAGATGCTATTCATAGATTAGCTTTGTTATATGTAAAAGAAGGGCTTTATGAAAGTGCTATGAAATTAGCATTAAAAGATAAAAGTAAATCTGTTAAAAATCTTTATTTAGCGGCAACATCAGCAAGAATGATAGGTAAATATGATATGGCAATTAATTTATACAATCAAGTGTTATCAAGCGGGACACATTATAAGTCATATTTAGGACTTGCTATGGCATACAGAGGTAAAGGAGATTTTGAAAAGGCAGAAAGTTACATGCAACAATACAACAATGTTACATATTAATTTAAAATAATGGAACTCTAGGAGAAAAAGTGAAGAAGTATTTAGTAATAGTTGAGTCGCCTTCAAAGGCAAAGACAATAGAAAAGATATTAGGAAAAAATTATGAAGTATGTGCATCATATGGACATGTTATAGATTTACCTAAAACAAAATTAGGTATTGATGTAGAAAATGGCTATAAACCTGAATATAAGACCATAAAGGGTAAAGCACAAATTTTAAAAGAACTAGCTAAAAAATCTAAAAGTAGTGATTTAGTATATCTTGCGTCGGACTTAGATAGAGAAGGTGAAGCTATTGCTTGGCATATATCAAACTATATTTCTTGTCCCAAAAAATCAAAAAGAATAGTATTTAATGAAATTACAGAAAAAGCTGTTAAAAATGCAGTTGCAAATCCTAGAGAAATAGATGCAAATCTGGTTGATGCACAACAGGCAAGAAGACTTTTAGATAGAATAGTAGGGTATAAAATAAGTCCTCTTTTATGGAAAGTTATTAATAAAAATGCAAGTGCAGGTAGAGTACAATCTGTTACACTTCGTATGATATGTGATTTAGAAGATGAAATAAAAGCATTTGTTCCAAAAAAATATTGGGAAGTAAATGCAAAATTGGAAAACAATATAGAATTTTCTCTATCTAAGATAGCTAATGAAAAAATAGATAAAATATATGACGAAAAAATTGTAAAAAAATTAGAAAAAGATTTATTAGATAAAAAATTAGAACTTGTACAATTAAATATAAAGAAAAAAACACAAAAACCACCTTTAGTTTTCAAAACAAGTACATTACAGCAAAGTGCTTCATCATATTTAGGCTTTTCAGCTTCTAAAACAATGAGAATAGCACAACAATTGTATGAAGGACTTGAAATATTTGGTCAAACTAAAGGTTTAATAACATACATGAGAACAGATTCAACAAGAGTAGCACAAGATGCTCAAATGGCAGCAAAAGAATATATTACAAAATTACTAGGAAAAGAATATGTAGGATATTATGTTACAAAAAATAAGAATGCACAAGATGCACATGAGGGAATAAGACCCTCTTATTTAGACTTGGAGCCTGAAAAAATTGCCGATTATTTGTCAAGAGATCAATACAAGCTATATAACTTAATTTGGAAAAGATTTATAACTTCGCAACTTGCAGCTGTAAAGTATGACCAAATGCAAATAGTAGGAAAACATCAAGATTATGAATTTTCAGGAACATTAAATAAAGTAACTTTTGACGGGTATTACAAATATCAAAAATCTGAAGATGATATAAAAACACAAGAATTTCCTAATTTAAATGTAGGGGACAAGTTACAAATAGAAAAACTTGATATAAAATCACGTATGACAAAAGCCCCTAATAGATTTACAGAAGCAACACTTGTAAAAAAATTAGAAGCTGAAGGTATAGGAAGACCTTCAACTTATGCTTCAATAATAGATACACTAACTACAAGGGAGTACATAATTATTATTGATAAAAAAATACAACCAACAGTTTTGGGTTATGCTGTTAAAAATGAACTTGTAGATCATTTTGAAAATATAATGAACATTAAATTTACAGCAAATATGGAAACTGATTTGGATAAAATAGCAGAAGGTTCAGAAAAGTGGACAGATATTTTAGATAAATATTATGTAGCTTTGGAAAAAGAAATAAATGTATATGAAAAAGATATAAAAGAAATAGAAGAGCTTAGAATAGAAACAGATGTATTAGATAAACAAGGAAAACCTATGATATTAAAAAATGGTAGATTTGGTAAATATCTTGTTTCTGAAACAGATGAAGCTGAAAAAGTTTCTTTAAAAGGTATACAAATATCAAAAGAAGAAGTAAAAACAAGTAAAATAATGATTAAAGAAAAACTTGAAAAAATTCTTGAGCAAAAAAGAGGTATACCAACAGATTTATATACTAAAGATAATAAAAGATATTATCTAAAAAAAGGTAGATTTGGTGATTATCTTGAAAGCGAAGATTATGAAAATGATAATAAAAGATTATCACTTAGTTCTGAAATTAAAACAAAACTAAAAAAAGATCAAATTAAAATTGAAAATAATGAATTAAAAATAAAGGAATTAATAAACAAAGAAATAGATGAAAATTCAAAACTTATTGAAAAAGCAGGCGTATGTGAAAAATGCGGTTCTATGTTTATTGTAAAAAAAGGAAGATTTGGTAAATTTTTAGCTTGTTCAAATTATCCGGAATGTAAAAATATAAAAAGTGTAAAAGGTAAATAGTATGAGAAAAAGTGTAGATGATTATTTATATTACAATGAAATAATATTAGGTAAAAGCTATAATACTATAAGATCATATAGAAATGATTTAGTTCAGTTTATAACTTACCTTAGTGAAAATGAAAATATTAAAGATTTAAAAGATGTTGAGTTAATAACATTTAGATCTTTTATTGCTTATTTAAATTCACAAAAAAAGATTTCAAAAAGAAGTATAAATAGAAAATTATCTGCAATTAGAAGTTTTTTTGAATACTTGGTGAAAAATAACAAACTTGAAGAAAATAAAGCTATATATATAAACATGCCTAAATTTGAAAATAAATTACCTAACTTTTTATTAAAAGATGATATGAATAAAATAAGAGAATGTATAGATACAAGTAATATCTTAGGACTAAGAGATAGAGCTATAATTGAGCTTTTATACTCAAGTGGAATAAGATCTGCTGAACTTCTTGATTTAAGTGAAAATATGATTAATATGAGTGATAGAGAGCTTCGTGTAATAGGTAAAGGTAATAAAGAGCGTATAACTTTTTTTAGTAAAACCGCACAAAAATATTTAAATGATTACATAGATGCAAAAAAAAGTAAGACATATTATGATAAAAATATAGTTTTTGCAAATTCAAAAGGTGGCAAATTAACAACAAGATCTTTAAGAAGATTAATAGAAGGGTATAATAAAAAAAGCGGTATTGAAAAAGAACTTACACCACATGTTTTTAGACATACTTTTGCAACACAGCTTTTAAATAGTGGGGTTGACATTAGATATGTTCAAGAATTATTAGGTCATACAAGTATAGCAACAACACAATTTTATACACATGTAAGTAAAAAGGCGTTAAGAGAAGTGTATTTAAAAACACATCCTTTTGCAAATGAAAAAGAGGGAGAATAATAAGTATGATTCAAAAATATTGCACAGGATGTGCTTTATTATTGCAAACAGAAAATGAAAATGAATTGGGCTATATACCACTTGAAAAATATCTTACAGGTTCACAATTAATATGTAAAAGATGTTTTAGACTTAAAAATTATGGTGAAAAACCTAGTGATAATGAGAATAAGTCAGAATATATAAAAATTGTTAAAGAAGCCGTAAAACAATCTGACATAGTTATGCCAATATTTGATGTTATAGACCTTGAGTCTTCATTTACTACTGAAATTTTAGATATTTTGGAAGATAAAAAATCATATATAATTTTAAATAAACTGGATTTATTGCCTGATTATTTTACTGCAACTGAAATTGCTAGATGGTTTAAAAATAGACTTGTAGATGAAAACATTTTTGCCCAAGACATGTCTTTTATATCAGCAAAAAGCAAGTTTGGTATAAAAGGTATACTTAAAAAGATTAAAAATATGGCTGAAGATAAGAAAAATATTAAAGTTGCTGTAATAGGTGTATCAAATGTAGGAAAATCATCGGTTTTAAATTTACTTTTAGATAAACCTAAAATTACTACATCTAAATATTCTGGAACAACAAAAGGAAGCATAAAAAACAGTGTAATGTTTAAAAATACTAAAGTTACATTTATTGATACACCCGGACTTATACCGGATGGAAGAATAAGTGATTTATTACCTGATAAAGCGGGAGTAAAACTTGTTCCAAACTCAAGTATACCTAGAAAAACATTTACTTTACAAGAAGGACAAGTATTTATGTTATCAAGTCTTATGTATTTTAAAGTAAATAAAAAATGTACCATCCAAGTATTTACATCTAAAAATATACAATTTCATGTTACAAATGAAAATAAATGCAAAGAACTTATGGAAAATGGTTATTTCAAATTATTGACACTTGAGCAAGAAAACGAATATCTTAAAAATGAATTTGAAACTAAAAATATTATAGTTGATTACGGTTATGATTTGTGTATATCAGGTCTTGGATTTATAGAAATAAAAAAAGGACCACTTGATATTACAGTGTATAAACCAACATATGTAACAATTAAGATAAGAGAAAGTATTTCTAAAATAAAAAAAGTCACTTATGAGGAAGAAGAAATATGGTAAAAAAAATTTTGAAAAGACTGCTTCTTTTATTAATATTTTTTACTGCAACATATATAATTACAATAAACTTGACTGAAAAAGAGGTAATTAAAATTGAAAATATCAGTATTAGGTAGCGGTAGTGCTGGGAATTGCAGTTTTATTGAAGTGGGCGGCAAAAAAATATTAGTTGATGTCGGTTATAGTTTAAAAAAAATAGAAGAAAAATTAGAAGTTATAAATCAAAAAATTGAAGAAATAGATGCGATTTTTGTTACACATGACCATAGTGACCATATAAAAGCATTCGGTACAATTTCAAGAAAATATGATATCCCTTTATATGTACATGAAGATTCAATAAAAAAAGTATATAAAAAACTGGGAAAAGTAAATATGGATAATGTGAATTTACTTAATGACAGAAAAGTTTTTTTAGATAATATATTAGTTGAAAATTTTGATGTTATGCATGATTCCGCTCATAATTTAGGATATAGTTTTTATTATAAAAATGAGAAGTTAAGTTATGTAACAGATATAGGTAAAATAACAAATATTGTAAAAAAAGCGTGTATAGATAGCGACTTTTTAGCGTTTGAAAGTAATTATGATATGGACATGCTATTAAATGGTTCTTATCATTGGAATTTGAAAAATAGAGTTAAAAGTAATGTAGGACATATTTCAAACGAAGAAGCAACAAAGTTTTTAACAAGTATAGCTAACAATAGATTGAAAAAAATAATTTTATTACATTTAAGTGGAGAGAATAATACACCTGATTTAGCATATAATGAACTTAGACCTAAAATTGATAAAAGAATTAGTATAGAACTTTCAAGTCAGGCTCCAACAAAAATATTTGAATTTAAAAAGTAGGAAAAATGTGGAATGAATTAGAATTAAAAATAAAAATAGACATTAAATGTAATCCGTTAAAGTCAAGATTGGAACCGTTTGTAGGTGAAGGTAATAAAAACGCTGATATATTTGTAGTTTTTGACAGTATTACTAAAAGTATGTCAGCTTGCAAAAGCATAATACCAAGTGATGAATGCAAAATGTTAAAAACAATATTTGAATTTTCAAAAATAAATTTTGATGATTGTTTTTTTACAACTTTAAATAGGTATTATAATCCGAATATAATAGAATATGAGGAAAGAAATACATGTATGAAGTTTTTACTTGAAGAAATATATTTGGTAAAACCTAAATATATAGTAGTAGTAGGGGAAGAAATATTTAATTTTATGTACATGTATTATACGAAGAAGAAAAAAAATAAAAAATATGTAGATATAGTAAAAAATGTAGGAACTGTTTTTGATTTTTACGGCATACCACTTATACCAATATATGATATGAGCTATATTTCAAAAGCAAAATTAGAAGAAAAAAGAAAATTAGTACAAGTTTTAAAGGAGATTAAAAAATGATAGGAATAGGTATAGTTGGATTACCAAATGTTGGAAAATCAACATTATTTAATGCTTTAACAAAAACACAAAATGCACTTTCTGCAAATTACCCTTTTGCAACAATAGAGCCTAATATTGGTTTAGTTGCTGTACCGGATGAAAGAATAGATAAATTAGTAAAATTGATTAATCCTAAAGCAGTTATAAATGCAACAGTTGAATTTGTTGATATTGCTGGACTTGTTAAAGGTGCATCAAAAGGTGAAGGATTGGGGAATCAATTTTTAAGTAATATAAGAAACACACAAGCTATATGTCAAGTTGTTAGATGTTTTGAAGATGAAAATATTATACACGTTGAAGGCAATGTTGACCCTATAAGAGACATAGAAACTATTAACCTTGAGCTTATATTTTCAGATATAGAGACTATAGATAGAGCATTGTCTAAAAATATGAAACTTTTAAGAGGTGGAAATAAAGAAACTAAGGCTTTAGTTGAAGTACTTGAAAAATGTAAAAAACATCTTGAAGATGAAAATTTATTAAATAGTCTTGAACTTACAAATGATGAATTTGAATTAATCAAAGTTTATCAATTTTTGACTATAAAACCAATGATGTATGCAGTTAATATATCAGAACAAGATTTAAGTTCACATAATGATAATGAATATGTAAAAAAAGTTAAAGAGTACGCAAAAAAATCAAATAGTGAAGTTGTAAGCTTTTCAGCTAAAGTTGAATCTGAACTTGTTGAAATAGAAGATGAAACTTTACGTGCTGAATTTATTGAAAGCTTAGGAATAACAACGCCAAGTTTAAATAGACTTATTACGGTTGGTTATAAGATATTAGGATTAATAACATATTTTACAGCAGGAGAAAAAGAAGTAAGAGCATGGACTATAGCTTCTGGTACTAATGCACAAAATGCAGCTGGAGAGATACATACTGACATACAAAAAGGATTTATTAGAGCAGAAGTTGTAGATTTTGATAAATTTATACAAAATAACGGTTGGCAAGGCTCAAAAGAAAAAGGAGATATGAGACTTGAAGGAAAAGAATATATAGTAAATGACGGAGATCTAATGTTCTTTAGATTTAACGTGTAAAGGAGTTTTATGAACTATATAAATTTAATTACAAAAGCATTGCAAAGAGCTGATATTTTTTCTATAACAATAGGAATACTTTTAATAATTTTTTATAATAAAATAAGACTATTTTTAGATAAGATAAGTGGAAAAATATTTTTAAAATCTAATTTAGAAGAAAGCATAAAAGTTTTTATTAAATCAATAATAAACATAGGTGTTAATATAATTTTAGTAATCATAATTGTAAAGCAATTTGGTTTTGATTTAAGTGCAGTAACATCTTTAGTTGCAGGACTTAGTATATTTTTAGGATTTGCCTTTAAAGAAATAATAGGAAATTTTGGTGGTGGACTTATCCTTATAATTTTTAAACCATTTAAAATTGATGATATAATTGAATATAAGGGAATAACTGGTGTTGTAAAACAAATAGAACTATTTTACACAACTATAGTAAATTTCCAAGGTGATATGATAATAATGCCAAATGGACTTGTTATTAATACTGAGATAAAAAATATAACAAGAGATCCTAAAAGAAGATTGGATTTAGTAATATCAGTAGGGTATAATTCAAATATAGAAAAAGTCAAAAATATACTAAATGAAATTGCACAAGATTGCCCTTTATTATTAAAAGATACAAAAGCTATTATAGGGATTAGTGCACTTAACACATCAAGTATAGATTTTGCTTTTAATGTTTATGTATCAAGTGAAAATTATGCAAATGCTAAATTTTATCTACTTGAAACAGTAAAAATGAAATTTGATGAAAATAATATTGAAATACCATATCCACAGTTAGATCTTCACATGAGAGGAGATAATAATGGAAGTAAAACTGTTTTATGATGAAATAACATATTGTAACAGTTATTTGGTTATACGTGAAAATAAAGAATGTGCTATTATTGATTCAGGTGGAAAGGATATGAGTAGATTAATAGAGTATATTAAATCAAATAATCTTGATTTAAAATGCATATTAATAACTCACGGTCATTTTGATCATATTATTGGAACACCACAAGTTTTAGAATATAAAAAGGTTCCGGTTTATGTAAATGAAAAGGATAAGGAATTTTTCTATAATCATATACTGTCATTATCTTACTGGATAGATGAACAATTTAAACTTGATGATAAGTACGAACTTAGTTTATTTAATGATAAAGATATGATATTTGGATTTGAATGTATTTCAACACCTGGACATACAAAAGGAAGTACTTGTTTTTATGATAAGGAAAATAAAGTTATGTTTACAGGAGATACTTTATTTAATATGGCTTATGGAAGAACGGATTTTCCAACAGGAGATGCAAGACAATTAAGAGATAGTTTAAATAAAATATTATCAATGGAAAAAGATATTACGATATATCCGGGACACGGGGAAAATTCAACAATTAATCAAGAGTATATCAATTATTTCGGTTGTTATTAGGAGATTAGAAGATGAATAAAATGTCAAATATAATAGTGGCAATAGTATTAGCATTAGGTGCCATAATATCTATGGCAATAATTGCAAATGCAATAGAAAGAAACAATACAAGTAATAAAACTATAACAGTAAGAGGAAATGCTGTTAAAGAATTTAAAATTAAAGAATATAGTTTTGATGTAAGTATTTACGTTAATTCAAAGGATATAAATAAAGCTTATGATGAATTATTTGAAAAGGAACAAAATATAAAAAATGTTCTTGAAAATGGTGAAACATATACTGAAAGTAATGTAAAAGCTAAAGCAAACTTTAAAGAAGGAAGTAGTAGTGTAAAAGACTATGAAATATATAAAACACTGACATTTAATAATGTAAGTATTGAAAAATTAAATAAAATTAAAGAAAGTTTGGATTTATTAGCACTTCAAATAAAAGATATAACAGTTTTGGATATAGTAAATACATATGAGAGTGAAACTGATGATGATAAAAAGGAATTATTATCACAAGCAATGAAAGATGCTAAAAATAAGGCATATACTTTAGTTAAAGCTAATAATCATGACTTAGGCGATGTTAGAAAAATATTACAAGGTAGATTTTTTAAGGAAAAAAATAAATTATCAGTTATAGTAACTGTTGTATATGAGATAAATTAAGGAGGATAAAATATGAAGCCAGCAATGGAACTAAGACAAGGAAGTACATACAGAAAGGACGGAGTACCATACATAATATTAAAAGCTGAGAGACATCAATCTACATCAGGTAAAAAAGCAAGAGCAGCTGAAATGAAATTTAAAATAAGAGATTTAATTAGTAATAAAGTACAAGAAATAACAGTATTATCAACAGAAATAATGGATGATATTATACTAGATAGATTCCAAATGCAATTTTTATATCAAATGGACGGAGAATATAATTTTATGAACCAAGAAACATTTGAACAAATAGCACTTGGAGAAGAAGAACTAGGAGATGCTGTAAATTACTTAGTAGAAGAAATGGTAATACAAGTATTAATGTATGAGCAAACTCCAGTAGGTGTTGAATTACCTAATACAGTTGTAAGAGAAGTTACATACACTGAACCTGGATTAAAAGGGGATACAATAGGTAGAGCAACTAAGCCAGCTACTATAAATACAGGATATGTATTACAAGTACCATTATTTGTAGAAATTGGAGATAAAATAAGAATTGATACAAGAACTGGCGAATATATGGAAAGAGCAAATTAATAAGGCACGACTAAGTGCCATTTTTTACAATGGAGTTTTGACAGTGAAAAAAATTTTTATAATACTACTATTTTCATTTATTACATTTTCAGAAAAAATAAGTATAGCAAGTTTTAATATTGCAAGACTTGGAGAATCAAAAAAAGATTATAAAGCCTTAGTTAAAATAATAAAAAAATTTGATATAATAGCATTAGAAGAAGTCATGAATGAAGATGGTATAATTACTTTAAATGAGAAATTAGGAAAAGAATACGATTACATACTTTCAAAAGCAGTAGGAAGCAAGAAATATAAAGAGCATTATGCTATAATTTATAAAAAATCAAAAGTAAATGAAATAAAAAATATTGGAGTTTACAATGATAAAAAAGATGATTTTATAAGGGAACCATCAGCTTTTTATATTAAATCAAATAAATTTGATTTTGTTTTAATTCCGGTTCATTCAATATTTGGAGATGACCCGAAAAAAAGAATGATAGAAGCTTCTAAGTATGTAGAAGTATATGATTATTTTTTAGATAAAACAAATGAGGAAGATATCATAATTTTGGGTGACTTTAATTTACCTGCAAATGATAAGGCTTTTTTGAATTTAAAAAAGAAAAATATGGTAAATATAATAAATCCTGAAAAAAATAAAACTACTTTATCTAAAAAAGGTTTAGCAAATTCATATGATAATATGTTTTTAAATTTAGAAAAAACCAAAGAGTTTACAAATACTTTTGGAGTATATGATTTTACTAAAAATAATTATGAAGATATTAGAAAATATGTTTCAGATCATCTTTTAATTTTTGGTATTTTTGAAAATAGTGAGGATATTGATGAAAAATAATACTTGGTTATATAGAAAGATTATGTATCTTTCTATACCGGTTGCTTTAGAAAATTTGGTATATAGTTTAATAAATTTTATAGATATTTTTATGGTAGGTAAAGAAAATCCTGCACTTGGTCTTGGTGCATCTGCAATAAGTGCATTAGGAGTATCAAATCAGATTTTTTTCTTATTTACCGGAAGTTTATATGGAATTTTAAGTGGTTCTAATATTTTAGCAGCACAATATTTTGGTTCAAAAGATTACAAGAGTCTTAGAAAAATTATGGCAATTACTTTAATTGTAGGTCTTATGTTTTCTCTTCCTTTTATAGTACTAGGAATTATAATGCCTGAAAAAATAATTGGTTTTTATACACAAGATGTAACTGTAATAAAACTTGCAAAAACATATTTTAGACTTATAATTTATACTTTTCCTTTACATGCAATAGGATTTTCAATTGCAATGATGTTTAGAGCTACAAATATGCCAAAGTATTCGTTATATGCTTCTATTACAGGTTTAGTTATAAATATAAGTTTAAATTTAATTTTAATACCTAATTTTGGAGTATTAGGTGCAGCAACAGCAACCCTTATTTCAAGAATAATAACAGTAATATATGTAATTATTATTATTTTATACAAAAAAATACCGATTATTCCATATAAAAATGAAATAAAAGAGATTAGTTTCAATTTTATTTCAAAATTAGTAAGTATTTCATCTTTAACATTTGTACATGAAGTATTTTGGTCTTTAGCATTTTCGATTAAAGTTATGTTATATGGTAAACTTGGTACAATTGCTTTCTCAAGTGTACAAATAGCAACAAATATAAGTGGTTTAATATTTACATTATTTATTGGTATTTCAAGTGGAACAGCAGTTATTATAGGAAATGAGATTGGTAAAAATAATAAAGATAAAGCATATAAATATTCAAAGGAATGTTTAAAATTATTTTCTATACTATCTGTTTTAATATTTATATCAATAAATGTATTTGCTCCAATATTTTTAAGATTTATGAAAGTTAATAGTGAATTATATACTACTACTTTAAGTGTAATTCGCTCAGAATCGTTTGTAAATTTATTTAAGGGATATTCAGTTATATTTTTAATTGGTATATTAAGAGCTGGAGGAGATATATTTTATCCATTAATAATAGAATTAGGATTTATGTGGATTATAGGAATACCTATTACATATTTTGCATTGCTGTATAAACTACCTATAGCAATTGTTTATTTGTTGTCTTGGCTTGACGATTTATTTAAACTATATCCATGTGTAAAAAGATATTTAAGTAAAAAATGGATAACTAATTTGACAAAGGAAGTGAAACAATGAGAATGAATTGGAAAGACTTACTTTCAACAGAAAGTCAAAGAACTAGAAGTAGCGTAAAAGCATCAGATATTAGAGATGATTTTGAAAAAGATTTTCATAGAATAGTAAGTAGTCCATCTTTTAGAAGACTACAAGATAAAACTCAAGCTTTTCCACTGGAAGAAAATGATTTTGTAAGAACAAGATTAACGCATTCAATAGAGGTTTCATCTTTTGCCAAGGCATTAGCAACTTCGATTGGAAATAGAATAATAGGTGAAAAATTAGATGAAGATTTTGGTTATAATGAACTTAATTTTATTGTATCAATACTTTCTTCTGCTGCATTAATGCATGACATGGGAAATCCTCCTTTTGGACATTTTGGAGAAGATAGTATTAGAAGTTGGTTTAAAAATAATGTTAGTAAAATAGAAGTTATAGATTTTTATGGAAATAAAGTGAAACTAAATAAATTATTAAATGAGCAAATGTTACAAGATTTTTATAACTTTGAAGGTAATGCACAAACTTTAAGAATAGTTTCAAAACTTCATTTTATAGTTGATGAATATGGAATGAATTTAACATATGGGCTTCTTAATACAATAATAAAGTATCCTATTTCATCACTTGAAATTGATAAAAGTAAAAATGATAGTAGATACAAAAAAATGGGTTATTATTTTGCTGAAAAAGAATTATTCGGTAAAATAGTTTCAAGTACTAAGTGTTATAATAAAAAAAATCCTCTTACATATTTACTTGAAGCAGCAGATGACATTGCTTATGCAACTGCTGATATTGAAGATGGATTTAAGAAAAAACATATAAGTTTTCAGAATTTTGAAGAAAAATTAGCAGAATTTGGTTTTAAAAAAGGAAATGTGTACTATGACAGATTTTATAAATACTATGAAGATGCTAATAAAAAGGATGTTTACGATAAAAAAGAATATGCTGTTCAAAGATGGATAATATCTATACAAGGTCTAATTATTAATGATGTTGTAAATACTTTTATTGATAATTATGAAAAAATAATGAATGGGGAATTGGAACAAGATTTATTTTATTATGCACCTTGTAATAATTTAGTTAAAATGTTAAAAAATATGGCTAAAGTATATGTGTTTGACTCAAAGATAATAAGTAAAACTGAAATATCGGCAAATACAATTATACATTCTTTGCTTGATAGTTTTATACCAGCTATCGTAAATTATGATACTTTATATGATACAAATGATTCTTTATTTAAAAGATACAGAATAATACTATCTGATAGTCATCAGTATATTTATAAAATATATGCAAAAAAATATGAAAATGAAAATAAAAATAGAGTTGAAGAAGAAAATATATATAATTATAAGCTATATTTAAGACTTCTTTTAGTAACTGATTTTATATCTGGAATGACTGATAATTATAGTAAAACTTTATATCAGGAATTAAAATCTATAAAATAAACGGAGATTATAATGGATGTAATTGAAAAATTAAAAAAAATAGGATTTAGTTTAGCAGAAGCACAAATATATATGGAATTGCTTAAAAATCCAGGTTTAAATGGTACTCAAATATCTAAAGTTACACAATTGCCAAGAACCACCGCTTATCAGGCACTAGATAGTTTAAGTAGCAAAGGAATAATAAATCTTATTCCAACACAAACGGATAAAAGAAATTATATACCTGTAAATCCTAAAGATATAATTAATGATATAAAAAAAGAATATGAAAATATACTTGCAAATATTGGTTTAGAACTTGAAATGATATATAAACCAAGTAATTTCTTTGAAGTGTATAATATAAACGGAAGACTTAATTTAATATATAAAATGCAGGATATGATAAGTGGTGCAAAGTCAAACATAGTTGTTGTTGGGCTTACAGAACTTGATTTATTGCCAAAAACTCAAATAAATATGCAGATTGAAGATAGTGATAACGAATTTATCGTTTTGGTAGATGATAGTGAAATTTTAATTGGAAATATAAATGATAATTACGCAAATGGAATATATACTAAAAATATGTATGTAGTATCACAATATTTAAGAAGAAGGAATGATAAATGAAAATTATAATAACAGTTATAATACTTGGAATAGTAATTTTATTACATGAATTAGGGCATTTTTTGACAGCAAAATATTTTGGTTTAAATATTAGAGAATTTTCAATTGGAATGGGGCCTAAAATTTGGTCTTATGGTATATATAAATTGAGATTATTGCCTTTGGGTGGTTATGTTAGTATTGAAGATGAAGAATTTGATAAAATTACAAATTTAAAAAAGTTAATAATATTAAAAGCGGGTATATTTATGAATATTCTTACTTGTTTTATATGTATGGGTCTTTTAAATATATCAAAAGTATTTGTTAATTTTTATAACTTAATTTATTTAACTTTTAAAGGATTAATATTAATATTTTCAAAAGGTGCATCAATGTCTGATTTTGTAGGTCCTGTAGGGCTTCCTATTTTAGTTGGTAATATTGTAAATAATGCAGGTTATTATAAAGGAATAATAGTTTTTACAGCAATAATATCACTTAATTTAGCAATAATGAATTTACTTCCTATACCGGCACTTGACGGAGGTAGAATACTTTTTACCTTATTAAATATGTTGGGATTAAAAATAAGTAAAAATGTTGAGCAAATTGTTCATTTGATAGGAATGATTATATTATTAATATTTATGATTGCTTTGATTTATAATGATATATTCAAATATGTGTCAGGTGGTATGTGATGTTAAAAAAAATAAAAGAACAAATTGATAATGCAAAAAATATTGTAATAGCAGGACATGTAAATCCTGATGGAGATGCAATTGGAAGTGCTATAGCACTTAGTAAAATGATAAAACAATATGGTAGTAGTAAAAATGTTAAGGTTTGCTTTAATGATGAATTACCTGAATATACAAAAGAATTATTAAAAGATATTAATATTTATAAAGAAGTTACAGATGACATTGATTTATTAATATCTGTTGATACAGCAAATCTTGAAAGGCTTGCTGTAACAAAAGAAATGATAGAAAAGGCTAAAAAAACAGTGTGTATAGATCATCATATAAGTAATACTGGTTATTTTGACATTAACTATATTAAAGATATTTCTTCAGCAAGTGAATTAATTTATGATTTTTTAGATGTGTTAAATATAAAATTAAGTAAAGAAATTGCTGAATTTATGTATCTTGGCATAATAAACGACACAGGCAATTTTAGACATTCAAATGTAACAAGCAATACATTTAGGATTTGTGCAAATTTACTTGATGAGGGTATAAATGCAAGTTATATTACACAAGTTCTATTTTCAAAATCAAATAAAAAAGCTGAAATTTTTTCAAAGGCTATAATAGATAAAATTTATTTTGAGGACATTAAATTTGCCTATTACTATTTAAAATACGAAGATATGTTAAAATTAGGAATTACAAAAGATGACACAGATGGAATAGCTGAATATTTACTAACAATAAAAGAAAATGATATTACTTTATTTTTAAGAGAAGAAGCAGATCATAGTATTAAAGGAAGTTTTAGATCTAAATTTGTTAATGTAAATTATATAGCATCATTTTTTGGTGGTGGAGGGCATATAAAAGCGGCAGGTTTCAAAACAAATATGGCAGTAGACGATATAATTGGAAAGGTAAGGGAATTATTGAAATGAAAAAATCATTAATTTTATTATTATTTTTTATGGTATCATGTAGTGCGGTAACAGTTGCACCAAAATTAAAAAGAGAAACAATTTATAAACTAAGTCAAGAATATGTAGAAAAAACATACGGAGAATATGTGCCTTTAGATAAAATAGGGTTTTATAGAAGAGGTCCAAAAAGACCTTGGTATGTCAATTTATATGGAGAAGAAGGACTTTATTTGCTTGATATATCAGAAGATGGAGAAATTATTAAAGCCAAAAAAGTCATTGAGTATACAAATAAAAGTGTTTATAGAAGATAAGATAATATATTTGGTATATTTATTACAATGTGATATAATTGTTTAAAATATACAATAAGGAGATTAACTAAAATGTTTTTATGGATATTATTTTATATAATTACAGCGATTGCTATAATATTATTCTTTGTTAATGAAAAATTTGTTACAAACAATATAAATAAAGTATCTGATTTTATATATGAAAAAGTTAATATGGAAAAATCAATTAATGATAATATTATTAAAGGAATAAATATACTGTCAGCACTTTCTATACTTGCCGTATACTTATTTTTTATGGATAAAACTAAAAGTGAAGTTATACCTATAAAGTTTTACGCATTGCATTTTATTGTTATTGTTAATATATTAGGATTTTTATTTAATAAATATAAAGAATATTTATTTTTATTAAATTTTGTTATGTTTATAGCAGCAGTAGGATTAGTTGGTATAGATGATATATATTTCAAATATACTATGCTTGCGACATTATTTGTGATAGTAATTTCGTTATTTCTTGAAAAAGATAAGTTTAAGGAAAGTTTAAGAAAATTATTAAATGGATTATTCCTTATTTTACTTGCTTCAATAATACAACTTCATTATTTAGGAAATTATATTATACCTACTCAATCAATGGAACCTACTATACAAGTGCAAGATAGAATATTTTCTAATAATATTTTATATAAATTTAAAAGTCCTATGCTAAATGATATAATCTCATTTAGTGAACCACTTGATAATAAAGTAATGTATACAAAAAGAATAACAGGTGTAGCAGGAACTGTATTTAAAATTGAAAATGACAGAGTATACAGTGATAATAAACTTATAAATGACAGATATTATTCTCTTGGAACAAGTTCTGTTTATAGTATGTTAAATCAAAGTATATACATACCTAAAAAAGGTGATGAAGTAAGTATAAGTAAAATAGTTTCAGTAAATATATCAGATGGGACACTACAATTAATAGAACCTAAAGAATTTATTGAAATTGCAAAAGGGCTTGATTATAAAAGATTGATAGGTCTTTATAATTCAAACAATTATGAAAGTAAATATAGATATACATTCTTACTACAAGCCAAAGGGCATAATGAAATGATGCTTCCCATAATGGATTTTAAATATGATAAAGATTTATTTGATAAATTATTAAATGGAGGTTCAGTTACATTAACAGACGATTATTATATGGCTATGGGAGATAATACAGACAATAGTCAAGATTCAAGATATTTTGGTTATGTAAAAAAATCAAGAATAAAAGGAAAACTATTTTTCAGATGGTTTCCTATAAATAGAGCTGGATTAGTAAAAGATGAAAAATAATTTTATTACTGATATACATAATATGGTATTTAATAATAAAGTTACAAATAAATATTTTGATGATTTACAAAATATATATAATATTTACTCTATAAATGACGAGGCATATTTAGTTTTAATAGACAGTATAGATGTTTATGAAATATTTGAGATAGCTGTACACCCGTTATTTAGGAGAAAAGGGTATGCCAGTGAATTGATTAACCAAATTCCTAATGATAAAGATATTTTTTTAGAAGTAAACGAAACAAATAGTGCTGCAATAAGTTTTTATTTGAAAAATGGCTTTAAAATTATATCAAAACGTAAAAATTATTATGGAAAAAATAGTGCTATAATCATGAAAAGAAATAAAAATTAATAAATTTAAACTAGGTAAAATAGGATATTTTAACCTAGTTTTTTTATTTGTTAATAAAAAAAGGTATATTTTAATACTAAAATTTGTTTTTTTAAAAATAAAAGGGTATATATTTACTATGAAAGAAAATAATAAGTTGAGAACAAATGACTACATACTATTAAATGCTGTGTTTGAAAATGGAGATATGACAGCATTAGAACTTGCAAAAAAACTTGATTTAACACCTGCGGCTATATCTAAAACATTAAAAAAATTAAAACAAAGAAATTATATTATAGAAGATGAACCAAAAAAAGGTACAGGAAGAGGAAGACCAAGAAATGTTATTAAAATAAATGGTGATTTTAAAAATATAATTGGAGTTAATTTTGGAGCAGATTTCATAGATATTTGCATAGGTACATTAAATGGAGAAATAATAGAATCAAGAAGAAAAAAATTTTTTTTAAAAACACAAGAAAGTTTGGTTAATTTATTAATATCTGAACTTGATGAATATATAAATAAGTATAAAAAAGAAAGTATAATAGGAATAGGTTTAGCATTAAATGGAGTATCTGATGTAAAAAAAAGAATTGCTAAATTTTCACCATATTTTAAATGGAAAAATTTAAAAATAGGAGAGCTTTTAGAAGATAGGTATAATTTACCTGTTGTAATAGATAATGATGTTAGAGCAATGTTAAATGCAGAAAGAATGATAGGAAACGCCAAAAATAAGTCAAATGTATTTTATATTTATATGAAAAACGGCATTGGTGGAGCAATGATAATAAATGGTAATATGTATTATGGTTCTAATAGTCAAGCAGGAGAGGTAGGACATTTTATTATCAATAAACATTCAAATTTTGTCTGTAAATGTGGTAAGACAGGATGTCTTGAAGCAGAATTTTCTGAAAAATCAATAAAACTAATGATTATATCAGAATATGAAAAATCTACATTAACATCATTTGATAACAATTATACGATAAAACAAATATATGAAAAAGCAAAAGATGATCCTTTTATTATGCAGACTGTATCTGTGGTTTCATATAAAATTGGAGAAGCAATAGGTAATTTAATGAATGTATTAGATATTGGGGATGTAATTGTTTCAGGAGATATAATTTATTCGGGAAATGTATTTTTAGAAAATTTTCAAAAAGGTATAAACTCGTCATTGACATATGATTTTGGCAGTAAAATAAGAGTACATATAACAAAATTAGGAGATAATGTAGAAAAGTACGGAGCATTATCACTAATAATGTCTAATTTATTTTCAAATTTAAAGTTAATAAAATAATAAAAAATATAATTGGGAGGAATTATGAAAAAAATTTTAGTTTTCTTAGTATCATTACTATTTGTATTTGCTTGTGGAAAAAAAGCTGATACTACAGCCGCTGAAGGTAAAAAAATCAAAATAGGTGTAACTATTTACAAATATGATGATAACTTCATGGCAACATTTAGAGATGATTTAGTAAAATTTGCAGCAGAACATCCAAATGTTGAATTAGCATTAAATGACTCACAAAATCAACAATCAATTCAAAATGATCAAATTGATACGCTAATATCAAAAGGTGTAGATGTTTTAGCAATAAATTTAGTTGATCCATCAGCAGGTCCTACTATAATTGAAAAAGCAAAAGCAGCCAACATACCTATCGTATTATTTAACAAAGATCCAGGTATAGAAGCTTTAAAATTATATGATAAAGCATATTATGTAGGAAATAATCCTGAACAATCTGGAGAATTTCAAGGTGAATTAGTAGCTAAACACTGGAAAGCAAATCCTAAATTAGATTTAAATGGAGACGGAATAATTCAATATGCAATGCTTAAGGGAGAACCTGGACATCCAGATGCAGAAGCAAGAACAGAATATGTTATTAAAAAATTAAATGAATTAGGATATAAGACTGAAAAAGTATTTGAAGATACAGCTTTATGGGATGCAGCTCAAGCTAAAGATAAAGTTGATGCTTGGTTATCTTCTCCTAAAGGAAATGCAGTAGAAGTTATACTTTCTAATAATGATGGTATGGCATTAGGTGCATTAGAAGCAACAAAAGCACACAATAAAAAATTACCTATATATGGTGTTGACGCTCTTCAAGAAGTTTTATTATTAATTGAAACTCAAGAAATTTTAGGAACAGTATTAAATGATGGTAAAAATCAAGCTAAAGCAACTCTTGATTTAGCAATAAATCTTGCAAATGGTAAAGATGCAGTAGAAGGAACTGAATGGAAATTAGTAGATAAATCTGTAAGAGTACCTTATGTTGGTGTAGATATTGATAATTATAAAGAATATAAAAAATAAGTTTTATAACCATTTAGAAAAAGATACCTTAAATGGGTATCTTTTTCTTAGCAAGGGAGAAAAATAATGACAAAATATGTGCTGGAAATGGAAAATATATCAAAAGAATTTCCCGGAGTTAAGGCATTACAAAATGTTCAACTTAAAATAAAGCCAAACAGTGTTCATGCACTTATGGGTGAAAATGGTGCTGGTAAATCAACTCTTATGAAATGCTTATTCGGAATATATATAAAAGATACGGGAACAATTAAATTAGAAGGGCAAGAAATAGCTTTTATAAATTCAAAAGATGCTTTAGAACACGGAGTTTCTATGGTTCATCAAGAACTAAATCAAGTTGTTCAAAGAAATGTTATGGATAATATCTGGCTTGGTAGATATCCTAAAAAATATGGATTAGTTGATGAAGATAAAATGTATAAAGATACTTTAGAGATTTTCAAAAAGTTGGATATAAAAATAGATCCTAGAGAAAAAGTTGAAAATTTAAGTGTATCTCAAATGCAAATGCTAGAAATAGCAAAAGCTGTGTCATATAATTCTAAAGTTTTAATTCTTGATGAACCAACATCTTCTTTAACTGAAAATGAAGTAGGGCATTTATTTAGAATAATAAAACAGCTGCAAGGAAATGGAGTAGGAATTGTATATATTTCACATAAAATGGAAGAAATAAAAGCGATTTGTGATGAAATAACTATTTTAAGAGATGGTCAATGGATAACAACAAGAACAGTGGCAGACTTATCAACAGATGAAATAATAAATTTAATGGTAGGTAGAGAACTTACTAATAGATTTCCAGCAAAAGATAATGTGCCAAAAGATGTTATCATGGAAATAAAAAATCTAAATTCAAAAGTATTAAAAGATATTAATTTTGATTTGAAAAAAGGTGAAATACTTGGTATAGCAGGATTGGTAGGTTCAAAAAGAACTGAAATAGTTGAAACTATATTTGGAGTTTTACCTAAAGATGAAGGACAAATAATATTACATGGTAATGAAATAAATATAGAAGAGCCTAAAGATGCTATAAAAAATGGAATAGCACTAATAACGGAAGACAGAAGAAGAACAGGTTTATTTTCAATGTTGGATATTAAATTTAATTCAATAATATCTAATGTAAGAGCATATAAAACAAAATATGGACTTTTAAATGATGCTTTAATAACAGATGAAACTAAATGGGTTATAGATAGTATGAAAGTTAAAACGCCATCTCAAAAAACAAATATAGGTAACTTATCTGGTGGGAATCAGCAAAAAGTAATTATTGGAAGATGGCTTTTAACTCAACCTGAGGTTCTTCTTATGGACGAACCTACAAGAGGTATAGATGTTGGAGCAAAATATGAAATATATCAACTTATGATAAATCTTGCAAAAAATGATAAGGGTGTAATAATGATATCATCAGAAATGCCTGAATTATTAGGAGTTACAGATAGAATTTTAGTAATGAGTAACGGTAGAGTTGCCGGAATTGTTGATACAAAAACAACATCACAAGAAGAAATATTAAGATTAACAGCAATGTATCTATAACGGGAGGAAAAATGAAAAATCAAAAATTAAAAAATCTTCTACTTGATAGAGGAATATATCTGGTATTGATAGTATTAATATTTGGAATAATAGCAAAAGATCCTACATTTTTAGGTATAATAAACTTTAAAAATATATTAGTTCAATCATCAGTAAGAATGATATTAGCACTTGGTGTTGCGGGTATAATTGTTACACAGGGAACAGATTTATCAGCAGGTAGACAAGTTGGACTTGCAGCAGTTGTAGCAGGTTCATTACTTCAAAGATTTGGAGTTTCAACAAAGGTATATCCTAGTTTATCAACTCCTAATCCTTTATTGGTTCTTTTATTAGTAATGGCTATTGGAGCTGTAATTGGATTATTTAATGGTATTATAGTTGCAAAATTAAATGTTGTTCCATTTGTTACAACTATGGGAACTATGACTATTGTTTACGGAATAAATTCACTATATTATGAATATATTGGAAATAAGCCAGTTGCAAGTTTTGATATGAAATATAGTTCAATATCACAATTTATTGAAATTGGCGGTATGCAAATACCAAAATTAGTAATATATGCAATAATTGCAGTAATATTTATGTGGATACTATGGAATAAAACAGTATTTGGTAAAAACTTATTTGCTGTTGGTGGAAATCCAGAAGCTGCTGTAGTATCAGGAGTTAATGTAGTTAAAACACTAATACTTGTATATGTTTTATCAGGAATAATGTATGCTACAGGTGGATTTTTAGAGGCTGCACGTGTAGGTTCAGTTACAAATAACATGGGATTCATGTATGAAATGGATGCTATTGGAGCTTGCGTTATAGGTGGAGTATCATTTTCAGGCGGTGTTGGTAAAATTTCAGGTGTAGTTCTTGGGGTTATAATTTTCACTGTTATAAACTATGGTCTTTCATATATAGGTGTAAATCCTTACTGGCAATATATTATTAAAGGTTTAATAATAATTTTTGCAGTAGCAATAGATATGTTGAAATATAAAAAAGGTAGATAATATGAAAATAACTAGCTTTAATATATCGGACAATATTGTAAGATACAATATAAAAAAAGATAATGGCTTTGAAGTGAGTATATTAAATTTAGGTTGTATAATAGAAAAAATAATTTATAATAGTCAGAATATGGTTTTATCGTATTCTGACTATTCTTGCTACATAAATAATCCATCATATATGGGAGCTTTAGTAGGAAGAACAGCAGGTAGAATTAAAGATGCAAGTTTTAATATTGGAGATACTACATACAAACTTGATAAAAATGATGGAAACAACAATAATCATGGTGGTATAGACGGCTTACATAATAAAATATTTAAAGGAACCATTTTAAAAAATGGAATTAAATTAGAATATTTTGATGAAAATAATAGTAAATATCCTGGAAAAGTTATGTTTACAGTGATATATACAGTTGATGAAAAAAGTGATAAAATAAAAATGGAATATTTTGCAACAACTAATGAAACTACATATATAAATTTAACAAGTCATTCATATTTTAATTTATCTGGATTAAAAGAAACAGCACTTAATCATTATATAAAAATTAATTCTGACAAATATTTAGAGCTTGCAAATGATATGATTTCAGAAAATATAAAAAGTGTTGATAATACAGTTTTTGATTTTAGAGCTGGTAAATATCTTAATGAAGATATTAATTCAAATGAAAAACAATTTAAAATTAGTTATTATTTTGATCACTGTTTTTCATTAAATAAGAAAAATAATGAATATGATATTTTATTGAAATCTAATGTAAATGGAATTACTATGAAAATTAAAACAAATCAAAGAGCAGTTGTTATGTATGTAGGTAATTTTTTAGATGAAGTTGAACCGGTAGATAATATAGAAAAAAATCCTAAGCATTTAGGTGTAGCACTTGAAACGCAAGATTATACAAACGGAATAAATTTAGGAAAAGATTTTCATAATTTAACAACAAAAGATAAACCATATTATTCTTTTACTGAATTAATATTTGAAAAAGGGGAAGAAAAATGAAAAATATTTTAGTTATTGGTGGAGCAGGATACATAGGATCACATACTGTTAATCTTTTGAAAAAACAAGGCTATAATCCAATAATATATGATAATTTATCAAAAGGACATAAAGAAGTTGCTGATATATTAGATGTAAAACTTATAATTGGAGATTTAGGAGATAGAAATCACTTAAAAGAAGTATTTGAAAATGAAAATATTGATGCTGTAATGCATTTTGCTGCATTTATTGAAGTTGGAGAATCAGTTATAGAACCTGGTAAATATTATGAAAATAATGTAGGAAAAGTAATAAATTTACTTAATCAAATGGTTGAAAGTAACGTAAAATATTTTGTATTCAGCTCAACAGCTGCAACTTTTGGTGAGCCTATAGAATCAAAAATTAAAGAAACTCATCCACAAAATCCTATAAATCCATATGGGATGTCAAAATTAATGGTAGAACATATGTTAAAAGATTTTGAAAGAGCATATGGATTAAAAAGTGTAGTTTTAAGATACTTTAATGCTGCCGGTTCTGATGAAGATGGTCTTATTGGAGAAAGTCATAATCCAGAAACGCATTTAATACCACTTGTTGTAAAAACTGCAAATGGTGTTAGAGATAGTATAAAAATATATGGAACAGATTATCATACTTTTGATAAAACTTGCATAAGAGATTATATACACGTTTATGATTTAGCAGTGGCACATATAGTAAGTATGGAGAAAATGCTAAACGAAAATGTTTCTCTTGATTATAACTTAGGTAATGGAACTGGATATTCAGTTAGAGAAATAATAAATACAGTAAAAGATATTACAAAAGTAGACTTTAAAGTTGAGG
This sequence comes from Caviibacter abscessus, assembly GCF_001517835.1. Taxonomy (NCBI): domain Bacteria; kingdom Fusobacteriati; phylum Fusobacteriota; class Fusobacteriia; order Fusobacteriales; family Leptotrichiaceae; genus Caviibacter; species Caviibacter abscessus. The sequence continues at coordinate 79,734 of NZ_LOQG01000011.1, read as the reverse complement.
AAACTGATAGAAGAGCTGGAGATCCTGCAATACTTATTGCAGATCCTGAAAAAATAATAAAAGAATTAGGATTTAAGCCTAAGTATAACTTAGAAGATATAATATCATCAGCTTGGAAATGGGAGAAAAATAAAAAATATTAAGGATATAGAATGAACATATACGAAGAAATAGAGAAATTAATTTTATACTCAAATATAAATGGTCTTATTGATAATGAAGACAAAATTTTAGTTAGAAATAGAATACTTGATTTACTTAATATAGAAGATTTTGAAGAAACTGAAATTGATGAAAATGCAATAAAAAATATGATTTATCCTGTTGAAATTTTAGATAGTATTGTAAATTGGGCAAAAATGAATAGAAAACTTAAAGAAAATATACTAGCATATGAAGATTTACTTAATTCTAAAATAATGGGACAAATAATAAAAATGCCAAGTGAGATTAATAAGAAGTTTTGGTTAGAATATGGTAAAAATCCTGAGTTTGCAACAGAGTATTTTTATGATTTGTCAAGAAAATCTAATTATATTAGAACTGACAGAATAGAAAAAAATGTATGTTATAAGTATGAAAGTAAGTATGGTCAATTAGACATTACTATAAATTTATCTAAACCTGAAAAAGATCCTAAACAAATAGCATTAGAAAGAAATGCACCTATGGCTTCATACCCAAAATCAATGCTTTGTAAAGAAAATGAAGGATACAGTGGACGTATTAATTATCCTGGAAGACAAAATCATAGAATTATAAAACTTAATTTGAGTAATGAAGATTGGTATTTTCAATATTCACCATATACATATTATAACGAACATTCAATTGTATTTTCATCTGAAATTAGACCTATGAAAATAGATAAAAATACTTTTGAAAGACTTATAGAATTTGTAAAAAAATTTCCACATTATTTTATTGGTTCTAATGCTGATTTACCAATAGTTGGAGGATCTATTTTAAGTCATGATCATTTTCAAACAGGAAAATATACTTTTGCAATGGAAGTTGCTAGTAAAACTAAAATAAAAACTATAGGAAATGTGGATATAAGTATAGTTAATTGGCCTATGTCAGTGATAAGATTAAACAGTGCTGATGAAAAAGAAATAGTAAAAACTGCAGATGAAATATTGGCAAGATGGATAAAATATAATGAAGAACCTATTGTAAGTCATACAAAGGAGCTAAGACATAATACTATAACTCCGATAGCAAGATTTAAAAATAACGAGTATGAACTTGATTTGGTTTTAAGAAATAATTTAACAACAGATGAGTATCCTCTTGGAATTTATCACCCACATAGTGAGTATCACAATATAAAAAAAGAAAATATAGGACTTATTGAAGTTATGGGACTTGCAGTACTACCAAGTAGACTTAAAACTGAAATGAGTGATTTAAGCATTATTTTAAATAAAGTAAATAATGTAAATGAATTAGAAAATGAAATGAAAAATAACGAAAGTTTAATTAAACATATTGAATGGATAAAAAGATATGTAAATGATGAAAATATTAAAAATGTTGATTTATATTCATGTATAGGTAATACTTTTGAAAAAGTTCTTGAAGACTGTATGGTGTTACCATATGAAAAAATAAAAGAATTTATTGACAAAATGTAGTATTTTATACTACATTTTTTATATAAGGGGGCGATTAAATGAATGAACAAAAAAAAGAGTATTTAATTATATCAATATTACCTATAATGATGGTTATTTTTGCATTTTATTTAGAAAGTCCTCAAAAGATTTTTATTGGTATGATAAATATCTTTAGATCTAATGATATTTTGATATCCGATTATTTTATTATAGGAAATATAGGAGCAGCATTTTTAAATTCAGCTTTAATAACTCTTGCAAATATATTTTTGATATATAAATTGAGGTTAAGACTAAATGGACTGCTAATAATGTCATTATTTATTATACTTTCATTTGGATTTATGGGTAAAAATGGAGTAAACATTATACCTTTTTATATAGGAACATATTTATACGCTGTTTTGTTTAATAAAAGATATAAAACTGTAGTTGCAATTTCAATGCTTTCTACAACACTTGCTCCAGTAGTAAGTTCATTAGGAATTTATGGTATATTTATAGGAATAATAGTTGGATTTATAATGCCAGTTATATCTAAACAAGCTTTGCATTTTCATAATGGATACAGTTTGTATAATAGTGGGCTTTCTGGAGGACTTTTAGGAATTGTAATATATTCAATAATAAGTGCTTATGGAATAAATTTTGATATAAATACTGTTTATTATATGAAGTTTGATAATAGAGTTTTTTATTTTTTTATAGTATACTTTTTAATACTGATTTTTATAGGATTATTTTACGATAAAAAAATAAAAACGAATATGATTTCAATATATGGGCATACTGGAAGATTAGTTACGGATTTTGTACAAAAAGAAGGCTTTTATGCCGTTATATTAAATATGGGAACTTTAGGTTTAATATCAGTTTTAATTTCAAAATTATATGGAGTTTTAAATGGACCTGTAATTTGTTCAATGCTTACAATTGTAGCATTTGGAGGATTTGGAAAACATATTAAAAATGTATTGCCCTTGATAATTGGTGTATCTTTAGCTCCATATTTATTTAAAATACAAATAGAACCTACAATATTACTTATGACAATGTTTTTTTCTACAACATTAGCTCCAATTTCTGGAAAATTTGGAATAACAGCCGGTATAATAGCTGGAATATTACATTACGCTTTAGCAGTTAGAATAGGCGTTATACACGGGGGAATAAACTTGTATAATAATGGACTGGCAGCAGGCATTTTAGCCTCTGTATATGTTCCTGTAATTGAAGAAATAAAAGGAGGAATTTTAGGTGCAAGAGCAGAAGATGAAATTAGTCAAAATGGCAGACGAAGTTTTAAAGTTTTTACTAGAAAAAAAGGGAAAAGAGATTAATATAAATATATCTGAAAAAGAAAAAGTATTTGAAATATCAGCAAAGTCAAAGATAAATATTAGTGAAAAAGAAATGGAATATATAACTTCTAATTTTGCAAGACATAAAGATTTAGAATACGATTTTTATTGGGAATTAATGGGTGAAAATAGTGATGAAGATGAATTAGAACTTCTTTTTATCCTTGCTGATGACATAAGGATTTATTATGAAAATGATGAATTTCTTATGATAATTGAATTAAAAAAGTAAAAAAATAATAAGCTGTGAAAAATTAAATATATTTCAACAGCTTATTTTTATTAGTTATAGTTCTTTAAAGCTTGTTACAAGACCAGCTAATGATTGTATTTCACTAGGAATAATAATTTTTGTAGCTTTACCGTCTGCTACTTCAGTTAATGTTTTTAAAGCTTGTAATCTTAAAATTTTGTCTTCAGGAACATTTTCATTTAGTAATTTAATACCGTCAGCTTCAGCTTTTTTAAGTTCTAATATTGCTCTTGCTTGTCCTTCAGCTTCTTTAATTCTAACTTCTTTCTCAGCTTCAGCTTTTAATATAGCAGCAGTTTTTTCACCCTCTGCAATAAGTATAGCAGCTTCTTTAGTGGCTTGAGCTTCTAACACTGTTGCTCTTTTAACTCTTTCAGCTTTCATTTCTTTTTCCATTGCTTCCCTTATTTCTTCAGGAGGTAAAATACTTTTTAATTCAACACGATTTACTTTAATTCCCCAAGGGTCAGTAGCTTCATCAAGTTCCATTCTCATTTTTGAGTTTATTGTGTCTCTTGAAGTTAATGTTTGGTCTACTGTTAAATCCCCAATAATATTTCTTAAAGTAGTTGCTGTTAAATTTTCAATAGCAAGTATTGGATTTTCAACGCCATAAGTGTATAATTTTGGAGCAGTTATTTGAAAATAAACTACAGTATCTATTAACATAGTGGCATTATCTTTTGTTATAACAGGTTGAGGATCAAAATCTTTAACTGTTTCTTTAAGGCTTACTTTTTTTATAACATTGTCTAAAAATGGATTTATAATATGAAATCCTGCATTTAATTGAACATGATATTTTCCTAATCTTTGCACAATAAAAACTTTTGATTCCGGTACAATTTTAATACCATTAATAATTAATGAAATTAAAATTCCAAAAACTATAATGATTAATGATGGTAAAAACATACTATTCACTTATCCTTTCTATATTCACTTTATTTCCTGTAAAGCTTTTTATTTTTATAATATCTCCTACCTCAAAAACATCATTTGATATTGCTGTCCATATAGTACCTTTATACCTTATATTGTATTCTTTTATTTCAGTTTCAGTATTAACAACAGCAATTATTTTAATATTTATATTTTCTTCAACACTACTTTTTATTTTTTTCATAACTAGCGGTCTAGTTATAAAAATAAAGATACAAGTAAGTGTTAAGAATATTAAAATCTGGATATTAGTATCTTTTAGTATGAATGAGATAAATAATAAAATGAAAGATGCTAAAGCCATCCAAATTGAAATAAGCCCTGGGATTATAACTTCAATAATCAAAAAGATTCCAGCAGCTAATCCCCAAAATAGTGCATTCATTTTTCCTCCTAATTAATATATAAATCCAAATTATTTTTTAGTTTACTAATTTTTGAACTAAGTTCATCTTTAATCATGTTTTCTTTATCAATAACAGCTTTAGGTGCTTTTGAGATGAACGCCTCATTATTTAATTTTGCCATAACTCTATCAAGTTCTTTTTGAACCTTTTCAATTTCTTTATTAATTTTTTCGATTTCTTTATCTTTATCAATTAAATCTGCTAAAGGAACAAATATTTGAGTTTCACCACAAACTCTTGAACCAACCAGACTTGGTACATCAGTATCTGAAACTTTTTCAATATTAGCTAATTTGTTTAAAATTTTAGGATTATTTATTAATATTTGTTTTTCTTCCTCATTTTGTGTTTTATAAATTATTTCAATTTTTTTAGCTGGTGATACACCGGCTTCTGCTCTGATATTACGAACATTAGATATTACATTTTGTAAGAACGAAAATTGTTTTTCGATATTTGTGTCAACTAATGTTTTATCAAGAGTAGGATAATTTTCAAGCATTATTGTTTCACCATTTATTTTTATAATTTGCCAAATTTCTTCTGTTATAAATGGCATAAATGGATGAAGAAGTTTTAATGCGTTATCTAAAACATATCTTAAAACCCATTGGGCTGTTTTTTTATCTGTTTCATCTGTTGCGTTGTATATTCTTGTTTTAGCTATTTCAACATACCAATCGCAAAAATCTCCTTTGAAAAATTCAAATGCAAGTTTACAACTTTGGTCTATGTTATATTCTTCCATATTTTTATTAATTAAAGCAGAAGTATTATTAAGTCTTGATATTATCCAAGAATCTTCAAGTTTAAAATCTAAATCTATTATACTTATATTATTATCAAAATCTTTTAAATTTGATATTACAAATTTTGAGGCATTCCATACTTTATTAGCAAAGTTTGAGCCCATTTCAACTAATGAATCATTAAATTTAAGATCTTGACCTTGAGTAATGTTAAATAATAAACTAAATCTTAGAGCATCTGCACCTTTATTTTTTATAATTTCTAAAGGATCAACAGAATTTCCAAGAGATTTACTCATTTTTCTTCCCATTTCATCACGAATAATACCTGTGAAATATACATAATTAAATGGTACTTTATCTGTTATGTATAAGCTCATCATTATCATACGAGCAACCCAGAAAAATATTATATCTGCTGCTGTAACAAGTGTATTTGTAGGAAAGAATGTACTCATATCAGCTGTTTTACTAGGCCAACCTAAAGTTGTAAAAGGCCAAAGAGCTGAAGAAAACCAAGTATCAAGTACATCAGTTTCTTGTGTAAGTATTTTATCTTCTCCTGCTTTTTGTTGTGCTTCTTCAAGTGATTTTGCAACATAAAGTTTACCATTTTGATCATAGTATGCAGGTATTTGATGTCCCCACCATATTTGTCTTGAGATACACCAATCTCTAATATTTTCTAACCAATTATAGTAAATTTTTTCCATTCTTTTAGGAGTAAATGTTATTTCTCCATTTTTTACAACTTCTAAAGCTCTAGTTGCAAGGGGTTTCATTCTAACAAACCATTGTTTAGATATACGAGGTTCAATAATGGTATTACATCTATAGCAATGACCTACTGAATTTTTGTGGTTTTCAGTTTTAACAAGTAAACCTAATTCTTCAAGATCTTTTAATATAACTTTTCTTGCTTCAAATCTATCTAATCCACAATACTTTCCACCATTTTCATTTATGTGAGCATCAGGAGTTAATATATTTATATATTCAAGATTACATCTTTTAGCAACTTCAAAGTCATTAGGATCGTGAGATGGAGTCATTTTAACGCAACCTGTTCCAAATTCCATTTCGACATATTCATCAGCAACTATAGGTATTTCACGATTAATTAATGGTAAAATCGCAAATTTACCTATAAGATGTTTGTATCTGTCATCATTTGGATTTACAGCAACACCGGTATCACCTAATATTGTTTCAGGTCTTGTAGTTGCAACAATTAATTTTTCATCGCTATCTTTTATATTATAAGTAATGTGCCAAATAAAACTATCTTTTTCTTCATGATTAATTTCATCATCTGCAAGTGCAGTTTTATCTTTTGGACACCAGTTTACTATGTATTCGCCTTGATAGATTAAATCATCATTATATAATTTAACAAAAGCTTCTTTAACTGCCTTTGAAACATCTTCGTCCATAGTAAATTTTTCTCTAGTCCAATCAAATGATGATCCAACTTTTCTAAATTGTTCAGTTATTATATTTCCGTATTTATGTTTCCATTCCCAAGTTTTTTTGATAAATTCTTCTTTACCTATTTGTTCTTTTGATGTACCCATATCATGTAGCATTCTCTCAACTTTATTTTGTGTTGCAATACCTGCATGATCTGTTCCTGGTAACCATAAAGCATTATATCCACTCATTCTTTTATATCTTATAACGGCATCTTGAACGGACATGTTCATAACGTGCCCTATGTGAAGTATACCTGTAACATTAGGTGGGGGTAGTATCATTGAAAATGCAGGTTTTTCACTATTTGTATCTGCATTAAAATATTTATTATTTTCCCATGTTTTATATAATTTGGTTTCAAATTCGGCGGGATTATAGTTTCCGTTTAATTCTTTCATTTTTGTGTTGTATCCTTTCTACCATTTACTAAATAATTTTAGTATGTACTTGTATTCTACATATTCGCCTTTAATCCATTTTAAAGTATATCTAAGTTGCCAGATCATAGAGCATACAAAAGTAATGACTAAAAAAGCTATTGATCTAAAGACGACACTTTGATTATTCCCTGTTGAAACAACTCTTAAAAGTCCAACAAAAACGGCATAATATAGTAGGGACATACTTACTTGCTTGTTAAGTAATTGCCAAACAACAAATCTACTTCTTTTAGATAAAAATTTTGGCTGAAACGCATATATGACGACTGGTGCGAATATCGGTATAACCCAACAAAGCAAAAGTACAAATTTAAAACTTTTGTCTTCACTTTTCATACTCAAAAATCTCCTTTTAGTTATTAAATAATTATAACACTTAAATTTTAATTTATCAATATATTGTATTTTTTTAAAATATGGATATAATGTAATACAGGGAATAAATGAAAGGGGAAAATTAATGAAAAAGACATTTGTAATATTATCAGCAGTATTTTCAATAATTTCTACTGCTATAACTATACCTCAAATACAAGGTGAAGGTATGGTATCAGCTTATGCAGGTAAAGAAGTAGATAAAGTTGAAGGTGTGGTAACAAATACATTTAAAAGCAAATATAATCAAGGATTTTATATGCAAGATAAAGGTGATGGTAACGATAAAACTTCTGATGCTATTTGGGTAGAAACAAAAGAAAATGTAAAAGTTGGAGATAAAGTAAGTGTAGATGGGCTTGTTAAAGAAATACAATTTAGTAAATTTAATAAAAGTAATCCTACAGAAACAAGCATACAAGCAACAAGTGTTACAGTTATTTCAAGTGATAATAAAGTTGAAGCAGTAACTTTAAAAGAGTTTTCAAATATACCTGATATAGTAAATTATTTTGAAAGTTTAGAAGGAATGCTTGTTAAAGTTGAAAAACCATTAGTTACAGCTATTGATTATAAGTACTCAAATGTGTATTTAACATATGGTAAAATTGAAAATAGCAATATATATGGTGGTGGAGTTTATTCATATGATAACGAACAACCAAATAGAATTAAGTATATGCAAGGATTATCAGAAAAATTTTCTGAAGATGAGTTAATGGTACATACTTATGATAAAGTAAAAGATTATTTAACAGGAAATGTAAGTTTTGATTATGATGTGTGGGCTTTAAGAGGTCAAAAATTAAATAAAGATATGTTTATATTAACAAATCATAAACCTGAAACTTTAAAATATAATTACGATAAATCAAAATTAAATGTAGTTTCATACAATATTGAAAACTTTCATAGAGATATGATACCTGGAAGAGTTGAACAATTAGCTAAAGAAGTTGTTGAAACATTAAAAAAACCTGACATTTTAACTTTAATAGAAGTAATGGATGATAATGGACCTGAAAGTGAATCAAAAGAGACAACAGCAGTTGAAAATATAAATGCAATAATAACTGCAATTGTAAAAGCAGGAGGACCAAAATATGAGTATATGACTGTAAATCCTGAGCATTTACAAGATGGTGGTTGGCCTAATGCAAATATAAGAAACGTAATTTTATACAGAAAAGATAGATTAAAAGCTGTTTCAGTAAATCAAGGGACAACAAAAGTAGATACAGATGTTATTAAAAAAGGTTCAAAAGTTAGATTAACATATAACCCTGGAAGACTTGGAAATAATGATGAAAACTTTAAGGAAGTAAGAAAACCTATAGTTGCACATTTAACTTTCAAAGGTAAAAATGTATTTGTAATTGCAAATCACTTAAAATCAAAGAGAAGCGATGATAAATTATGGATAAATGATAAAGCTAAAGTTAGAAGATCTGAAATAGTTAGAATACCTGAGGGAGAAGTTATAGGTAAATTTATGGATAAGATATTAAGCTATGATAAAAATGCAATAATATTATCTATGGGAGATATGAATGATTATGAATTTTCACCAACAATGAAGAAAATGGTTGGAAAAAACTTTATATCTTCTGCATACTTAGTTCCGCTTAATGAAAGATATTCATATGTTTTCCAAGGAGTAACTCAAATTCTTGATCATATTGTTTTAAATAAAAAATATGCGAAAAATTCAAAAGTTCAATATATACACTTAAATTCTGAATTTACAGAAAAACAAGGTAGATTCTCAGATCATGACCCTGTATTTATTCAAATTTCAGTGAAATAATATATAAAAATTATGCACCCTTAATTTCGGATAACGAAATTAAAGGTGTATTTTTTATAACAGCTTTGTAAAAAGTTTTATTATTTTGCTTTACATTTATAAAAAAAGTGATATAATATGTTAAGAATTATGTAAACGATTACATAGATTCAGATTACAAATTAGGAGGATAAAAATGAAAGAAAAGTTTATTAAAAAAATACTTGTATTCATGCTACCTAAGTCAAATTTTAATACTGGAAGTGGAGAAGAAAATCAAAAATCAAATACAGAAGATAGTACTAAAAAAATAACTCTTGGAGAACAAGCAAATAATATTGTAAACGCATTTGGGGGAAGAGAAAATATAACGAGCCTTGAAGCGTGTTCAACAAGACTATTTGTTAAAACAAAAGATGAAAATGTAGTTGATGAACAAGCACTTAAAGATAATAAGGCAATAGGAGTATTGAAAAAAGACGGGATAATACAAGTTGTATTTGGACCAAAAGTGAGTGTTATAAAAGAAGAACTTGATAAATTAATGTAATGCTTATGAATTGAAAAAAATATATATGAAGCAGGGAAAATGCCTGCTTTTTTTGTTTTACATCTTTACATTTTAAATATTTGTGGTATACTCTAATAAAATTGTAATCGTTTGCGTTATATGCAAAAAATATATAGGAGGATAAATGAAAGATAAAGTATTAAGCAAAATACAAGCATTAGGTAAGGCATTTATGTTGCCAATAGCTGTACTTCCAATAGCAGGTTTATTTTTAGCAATAGGAGCTGTATTTACTAATCCAGTTAATATTAAGTTATATAAAATGGAAAGTGTTTTAGGAACAGTTTTATATGAAAATGGTGTTTATTCAATGACAACTAAATTACCACTATATCATATATTTAGTACTATCAGTAAAGCGGGTGATATAATATTTTCAAATCTTCCACTTATTTTTGCAATAGCGGTTGCAATAGCCTTTGCATTTTCAGAAAAAGAAATATCTGCTTTTTCATCAGCAATTTTCTTTTTAGTAATGCACAGAACAATATCGTCATTATTAGAAGCATTTAACCCAGTTTTACCTGCGGGTTCAAAGACTATGGTTTTAGGAATTGAATCACTTCAAATGGGAGTTTTTGGTGGAATAATAGCTGGTTTAATTGTGGCGTATTTACATAATAAGTATTATAAAATACAGTTGACTGAAATGTTAGCATTTTTTTCAGGTACAAAGTTCGTTCCTATAATATCTGCAATTACTGCAATTTTAACTGGAATTATCTCATATTTTGTTTGGCCTTATATTCAAATTGGAATTTTAAGTATAGGTAGTTTAATAAATTTATTAGGGTATGCAGGTACTTTTATATTCGGGTTCACAGAAAGAGCATTAATACCATTTGGGCTTCACCATGTATTTTATTTACCATTTTGGCAAACAGCAGTTGGTGGAAGTAAAGAAATAGCTGGTAGATTAGTAGAGGGAGCACAAAACATATTATTTGCTGAATTAGGAGACCCAAATTTTGTAGGTCCGTATTCAATAGAGTATGCAAGATTTATGTCAGGTAAATTCTTACTTATGATGTTTGGTTTACCAGCAGCAGCACTTGCAATGTATACAGTTTCAAAGAAAAATAAAAGATCAAAAGTTAAGAGTTTACTATTTTCTGCTGCCTTTACAGCAGTATTAACAGGAATTACAGAGCCTATAGAATTTACTTTCTTATTTGTTGCACCCTTTTTATACTTCATACATTGTATATTTGCTGGTATTGCTTTCACGTTAATGCACATATTTAATATTCCTATTGGATTAACGTTTTCAGGTGGATTAATTGACTTTTTCTTATTTGGAATATTACAAGGAAACTTAAAATCTCATTGGCTTCGTATATTACCTTTAGGTATAATATACTTTACTGTTTATTATTTCTTATTTAGAGCAGTAATTTTAAAATTTGATTTGAAAACACCTGGAAGAGAAGATGACGATGACGAAAAAATATCATCAAATGAAAATAAAACAAATATAACTGAGCAATCAAAAATAATATTAGAAGCTTTAGGTGGAAAAGAAAACTTATTAAATGTTGAAGCTTGTATAACAAGATTAAGACTTGAAGTTGTAAATTCAAATATAATAGATGAAGCAACTTTAAAAGAAAACGGAGCTAAAGCTGTTATGAAAGTAGGAACAAGCGGAGTTCAAGTTGTGTTTGGACCAAAAGTTACAGTTATAAAATCAGAAATTGATGAATTAAGAAAAAAGTAGTAAAATAAGCTATAAAACATAAAATATAAAATGTCTTTAAAAGAATATTGATTTTTTTATTTAAAAATGTTACTATACGTAGGTAACTAAAGATGAATGGTAAAAGGAGGAAGAATGGCACATACTAAATCATCTAAGAAAAGAATTGTTTTAGGAGAAAGAAACAGACTTAGAAATCAAGCAATAAAGAGTAGAGTTAAAACTTTCGTTAAAAAAGTTATCGCAGCTGTTGAAAGCAACAATGTCGACGAAGCTAAGGCAGCATTATCTGTATCATTTAAAGAACTTGATAAAGCGGTAACAAAAGGTGTGTTAAAGAAAAATACAGCATCTAGAACAAAGTCAAGATTGTCTCTAAAAGTTAAAAAATTAGGATAGTAGTAAATTTTTATAAAAATTTATTAAAGTGTACTTTCTGTGCACTTTTTTTATGTTTTAATTTGACAATAATTATAAAATATTATATACTCTATCTATAAAAATTCCTTTCCCACAAAGGAACCGTTATTCACGTTTAAATTATTAGGAGGAAAAAAGTGAATAAGTACACAGTAATGCAAAAAAAAGAATTAGTTGAAAGAAAATGGTATGAAGTTGACGCTGAAGGTAAAGTGTTAGGAAAATTAGCTACTGAAATAGCAGTAAAACTTATGGGTAAAGATAAGCCTACATACACACCACATGTAGACAGTGGAGATTATGTAATAGTTACAAATGCTGATAAGATTGTTGTTACAGGTAAAAAATTAACTGATAAAAAATATTACAGACACAGCGGATATCCAGGGGGACTAAAAGTTAGAACTTTACAAGAAATGTTAGACAAGAAACCTACTGACGTAATAAGAAAGGCTGTTGAAAGAATGTTACCTAAAAATAAATTAGGAAGACAACAAATAAACAGACTTAAATTATATGTTACAGCTGAACATAATAATGCAGCACAAAAACCAGAAAAGTTGGGTAAATAGTAGGAGGAAAGAATAAATGAGTAAAGTACAATATTTAGGAACAGGTAGAAGAAAAACTTCTGTAGCTAGAGTTAGATTAATTGCTGGAGAAACTGGTGTAGTAATAAATGGAAAAGACATGAGAGAATACTTTGAAGGAAGAGAAATCTTAGCTAAAATAGTAGAACAACCATTAGAATTAACTGAAACTTTAGGAAAATATAAAGTTGTAGTTAATGTATACGGTGGGGGAAACTCAGGTCAAGCTGGAGCTATAAGACATGGTGTTTCAAGAGCATTACTAGAAACAGATGGAGAATATAGAGAAGCTTTAAAAGAAGCTGGATTCTTAACAAGAGATTCAAGAATGGTTGAAAGAAAGAAATATGGTAAGAAAAAAGCAAGAAGAAGCCCTCAATTCTCAAAGAGATAAAATTTGCAAGAACATATGGAAGTCAGAAATGGCTTCCATTTTTTTTAAAATGAAAATATTTAAATTGAGCAGAAAAATTTATAATACATATGAAATTTATAAGAATCCAGAAGAATTGTTAGATAGAAATAATATATAAATAGATTTGATAATATATTAGAACTAGAATGAAAAATTAAAAATACCAATATATAAAATTCCTTTTATAGTATATATAATTGTATATCAAAGAGGAATTTTTTTTTGTTAAACTTTATTATTCCTTTGATAAAGTAAAGATGTATAATAATAATGGTATATGTAAAGGGGTGAACTATAATAAAGTTTGAAGAATTTAATAAAAATAATAATATACATACAATAGAATTTGAAGGTATAGAAAAAGGAAAATGGTTTATAGGTTCTGCTATTATGGCTCATGATTTTAAAAATTTAAAAGATGGCAAATATTATTATAATCAATCAACAATTTGGTCAAAAGTAATAAATATTGAACCAATAAATCCTTATTGGGAAATTTATAATAATATAGATAGTTATTTATTTAAAAATTTAGAATATGAAAATTTAAAAGAAATGTATTTTAATTTTTTTGATTTTTTACTAAAAAAATTAGAGTTAAATAAAAATGATTTTATTTTTATATCTTCTGATAATGTATTTATAAAAATTTTAGAGGAATATGAAGTTAAAAACATTAATGAAATTATAAATTTTAAGTTTAATGATGTAGTTGTAGGAACATACAGTAAATTATACTATTGCAAAAATGGGAAATATATTTTGTTATTAGATTTTGCACATTTTAATATTGATGAAAATAATTATAATGAAATTTCAATAAACAACTATTATTTAGAAATGTTTGACTACATTAGTAGTAATATAAAACCTAAGAAAATTAGATTTTATGAAACAATTTATAATGATGAAATAAAATATGAAAATTTAAACGATTTAGATTTATATAGATATATATCATTTATGGATACTATTAATTTTTTAAAAAAATATAATATAAAAATATCGTCAAGTTATAAAGGACATACATTAAAGATTATTTTAAAGCAATTACTTATATATTCTTATATAAGTGGAAAAGATATAAATCTATTTTTAAACTTGTTACCTGAAAATTATAAAAGTTATATTTTTAATGAAATTGATAACATAGAAAACAATTTATTTAAATATATTGATAAATACGATTTTAAAACTTTAAAAGAAACATATGGATTTAACCAAAATATTATCTTATTAAAAAAAGGTAATTATAAAAAAAGTATTTTAAATATACAAAAAATAATATAAATTATTTTACAGATTTTGCTTTTTTGAAAGAAAATATTGATGTAAATGATTTTAAGAAATGCATATGTGAAATAATAGAAAGGAAAAATAAATGATAATTTTACTTCATCAATTTTCTCCATATTCAATAGGTCTAGAACATGTAAATAATGAAAATATAATTGTCATAGCTCCGATATATCAAAAAAATAAATATGACAATTATGGTAAAAAACTACCCAAAGTTATATTTTTAGAAGATTTTACATTTGAAAAAATTTTAAATGAAATAACTAAAATTTCAAAAGAAAATGTAATTGAAAAAGTTTATACTTTAAATGAGGATATTATAGAATGGGCAGCATTAATATCAGAATATTTTAATAATAAAGAATCAGAATTAGTGAAAAGTTTATTATTTACAAATAAATACTATATGAGATCTTTTTTAGCAGGTGTTGTAAATCAACCATATTTTAGATTATTAAAAAAAGTTGAAGACATAGATATTTTCTGGGAAAATACAAAAAAGGATAAAGCTATTATCAAACCAGTAGTTGGTATGTCAAGTGAAAAAATGTTTATAATAAATAGAGATGATAATAAAGTAAAAGAAGAATTTTATAAATACAATATGAAATTCTTGATAGAGGAATACTTGGATATTACATATATGCTAACAGGAGATGGTTATAGTATAGGTAATGACACTATTTTATTTTCATCTCATGAATACGAAAAACCTTTATTAACAGTTTTAAATGGAAATTCTAAAGAATATATTGTTAGAACAAATCCAAATTATAATAAAAACTCAGATGTAATAAAAGGGGTATTAATAGCATCTAAAAAAGTTTTAGAAAGATTTATTAATGATAATTCTGTTAATGCATTTCATTTTGAATGGTTTTATGATTTTGAAACTCAAAAATATTATTTATGTGAAGTTGCTAAAAGATTTGGCGGAGCAAGTTTGCCATTTTTAGTAAATTATGCTTTTGCCATAAATTTAATTGGAAATTTTTGGGAATCATTTATTAAAAATGGAAACGATAAGGGAAATAAAGAAAATAAAAATGAATTAATTTTTCCAAAAAGAATAGCAGCTTGCTATACGCAAGGACTAAAAGGAAATAAAAAAATTATAAAAGGTTTAAATAGAGATGATTTTGATTGGACTAAAAACACATGGATATTTATAAAAGAAAATCAAGAAGTAGTAAATAGTCATAGTACATCAGATGTAATTAGTTTATCAGAAATAATAGCAGAAACAGAAAGTGATTATGAAAATCAAATAAAAAAATTAAGAAAATTAATGGAAACAATTATTTATGAAAAATAAAATTAAAGTCTCGGAAACTTCATGTTTTTGGGACTTTTAAATTTATCTTAATTTTTAAAATTTTAGTTGTAATTTATATATGAAAACCTAGGAAAATAGTATTAAAAATAAGAATTGAAACAAAATTAAAAATATATTATACTAATGTGATAATATAAAAAAGTAGAGGTTAAAAAGTTGAAAAAATATTTAAAATATATGTTAATTTTAATTTATATTATAAATTTTAAAATATATGCACAAGATATAAAGGAAAGAAATTTTTTAGCATATTATAGAATATGGAGAGATAAAAAGGTTAAACAAGATAACACAAACTTAACCGGTGAAAACTGGATGAGTATGAAAGATATACCAAGTGGTGTTAATATTGTAAATGTTTTTGGTTATAACCCTGATTTATCAGCTGATGCAAATAAGAAATATGAAGAATATCTGGAAACGTTGAAAAAAGAATATGTACCTCATCTTCATAAAAATGGAGTTAAAGTTGTATTTGGAATAAATTACAAAAAGATAATAGATGTACCAAGAAAAAATAAAGATGTAGATCCAACTGATGAAGAAATAAAAGAATATGCAAAAAAAATAGTTGAGGAACATGTAAAAAAATATGGTTTAGATGGCTTAGATATTGATATGGAAATGACATATAAGGAAAATCCAACTAATCCTTCTAATCCTGACCAACTCACCAAAAAAAAGGTTGAGATAGGTAATAAAATGATAAAAGCTTTATCAGAATATTTAGGCCCTAAAGCTAAAAATGGAACTTTATTAATTTATGATACGAATAATTTAGGAAAAGAAGCAGTTAAAGATTTAAATGGGTATTTTGATAAAATAGCTTATCAACAATATGGTAAAACAAAATCTCAATATACTGAAGGTGAAAGGCATATAACTAAGAAAGCATTAGAAAATTTTAAAGATATATTTTCAAAGGAAAATTTTATGCCAGGACTTACATTTCCTGAAGAAAATGCAGGAAAAAACAATCAATTTACGGATTTTCATATAAATGATTATAAACGATCTAATTTTTACAAATTAGCAGATTATGTAAATAAAAATGATTTAGGTGGTATGTTTATCTATGCATTAGATAGAGATTCTAGAACTTATACTTCTGCTGATTTAAAAACATTGGTACGTTCAAACTTTATATGGACTAAAACTGCAATACAAGAAGCAAATGGTTGGTCTTTAGAAAAATCAAGAGAAGTAGCTAAACATAATTTAAAAAGAATTAAGTATAGTAGATCATCACAATTAACCGAAGAAAAAATAAAAGAAATTGAGCAAAAATTAGACGCAGCTACTAATTTATTTGATATTAATAAGTATATATTAGGATTTTTTACAGATGGTACTCAAATGGAAAAATCTGTAAATGAAGACTATGATCCAACTTTAGAGAAAAAATTAATGAATATAGACATAAGTAAGGCAATGTATTTATTGGACAAGTTTAAAAATAATAAATATGGGGAATTAAAACAATCATATGAAAATCTTTCAACGATATTGGGAGGAAAGCGATATGATAAAAAGCAAATTGAAGATGGAATAAATGGCATTTCTTATTCAATTTTTAATAAAATAGAAACAGATTTAATAAAAGATGGTGCCTTAAGTGCAATAAAATTTACTCATCATAATGAATTAACTGATAAAATAAATATAGGCTATACCCTTATAAAGCAAGGAAATAAATTTTTTCATAATATAAACGCAGGAAGTTTAGTCTATAAAAATTTTGGTTTACGTGGAAATATTGCTTTTACTACAAAAGACGTAAATTTATTATTCGAAACTTATTATAACTTATATGCAAAAATAGGTAAGAATATAAGTGGATTAGGTGTTGTTTATTCATTAACAAACAGTAATTTAGAAGACATTAAAGTAAAAACAGACTATGTAGCTTTAAGAGTAGATAATAATTTTAAATTTAATGGTTGGTCAGGATATGGTTTTAGTATAAGTCCTGATATAAATGTAAATTTAGAATTAGGAACATATAAATTAAAATTAGTAGATGAAGAAGGCATAGCATCAGCCAATAAATTTATATATAATCACAGAATATCTCTTGGGTTAGAGTTAGGGTATGTGTATAAAAAATTAAGTATTGGTGCAAAAGTTTATGGATATAACACAGTTACTCTTACACAAAAGCAAAAAGAATATAATTTTGGTGTAAGTGCAATTGGAAAAATCGGATATATAATAGATGACAAGTCAAGTATAAATATTAAAGCAGGGTATTCAACTCAAGATGTATTAAGGGTTGGATTGGAATATAACAGAGAATTTTAAAAATACGATAGACAAGTATTTTTAGTGATTTTGTATTATTTAATAAATATGGTATAATCATATAAATTAACAAATTAACCATTTTCAAATATAGGAGGAAAAATGGGAATAAAGTACATAGATGCGAAAAGGCTACGTAGAGTCTTAATCGGTGGTGGAAAATGGATACAAAAGCATGAAAATTATTTGAATGAATTGAATGTGTATCCGGTTCCTGATGGAGACAC
The DNA here is from genome assembly GCF_001517835.1 of Caviibacter abscessus. Taxonomy (NCBI): domain Bacteria; kingdom Fusobacteriati; phylum Fusobacteriota; class Fusobacteriia; order Fusobacteriales; family Leptotrichiaceae; genus Caviibacter; species Caviibacter abscessus. The sequence goes on along the minus strand of NZ_LOQG01000011.1, from coordinate 61,474 downwards.
TGGAACTAACATGTCTCTTACATCAAAAACTATGATAACTGAAATAGAAGAAAAAACAACTGATAAATCAAGTATGAGTGATATAAAAGAAATAGTAGAAGATGCTGTTTTACTTGGAGCACGTGGAAATTCAGGAACAATATTATCACAAATAATAACAGGATTTTTAAATGGAATAGATGACGATAAGAAAAAGCTATATCCAAAAGATGTGGCAAAAGCTTTAAACAGTGCAAAAGAGTTAGCGTATAAGGCAGTAGATACACCTGTTGAAGGAACAATGCTTACTGTTATAAGAATGATAGCAGAAAGAGCAACTCAAATTTGTGAACAAGAAAATATTGAGCTTTTCAATGATTTTATAGAAAAAATAATAGAAGTTGCAGATGAAGCTGTTGAACTTACTCCAAGTTTACTTCCAAAATTAAAAGAAGCAGGAGTTGTGGATTCTGGTGGTAAAGGGTTATACTATTTTTTTGTTGGAATGGGAAAAATTTTAACAGAAATAGAACTTCTTACACAAACAAAACTTATAGAAAATGAATTTGATAAAACTGTTCTTAATATAGATCATAATTTAGGAGATATAAAGTATAAGTATTGTACTGAGTTTATAATCCTAAATTCTTCTTTTGATATAGAAGAGTTTAAAAAAGAACTTCTTGAAATGGGAGATTCTGCGGTTTTTGCACAAACAAGTAAAAGATTTAAAACGCATATACATACTAATAATCCTGGACTTGTTATTGAAAAAGCAGGTAGTAGAGGTGATTTAGAAAAAATAAAAATAGAAAATATGAAACTTCAAAATGAAGGTGTGCTTGAAAACGAAAAAGATAGGGCAAAAATATTTGAAAACAAAAATAGAGAAAATGATAAGAATGTAGTGTATGTAGTACTTTCAGATACATTAGAATTAAAAGATGAATTTATTAGAATGGGTGCAGATTTTGTTATTTTAGGAGGACAAGGTAAAAATCCAAGTGTAAATGATATTTTATCTGTAACAGATAAAATTGAAGATGGAAAAACCATTTATGTGTTACCTAATAATAAAAATGTTATATCAACTGCAAATCTTGCAGCGGAAAAATCTGATAAAACAATAGTAGTATTACCTACAAAAACAATGCTTGATGGAATGTTTTATTTACAATATCCAAATGACAGCATAAACAGAAGAAAATTATTAAATGAATTTAATTATTCAATTGAAATAACAAAAGCAGTAAGAGAGGCAGTTATAGATAATATAAGTATTGAAATAGGAGATTATATGGCTCTTGTTAATGCTAAAATTAAATATGTCTCAAAAGATATAAATCAAATATTTGATAAAATTATATCTGAATTAATAAGTACAAATACATTGTCACTTACTTTAGTTTCAGGAATTAATAAGCATCAACATATAGTTGACAGAATTTTAGACTTGAAATATAACTTTAAATCAAAAACAAAAGTTATTGATGGTAATCAAGAAGATTATGATTTTTATTTATTCATAGAAAATAAAGACCCTAATATGCAAAAAATAGCAATTATAACTGACTCTTCATCAGATCTTGATGAAAAAGATATTGAAAATAAGCATATAAGTGTATTGCCAGTTAGAATGGAATCAAACGGTGTCCATTATAAAGCAGGGATTAATCTTAGTAAACAACAATTTTGGAACATGTTGGTAAATGAGAATGCAACATTTAAAACAGCTCAACCATCTCCTAAAGAAATGCTTAATTTATATGAAGAGTTATTTAGAAAAGGTTATGAAAAGATATTATTTATAGGAATTTCAAGTAAACTATCAGGAACGGTACAAGTTGCTAAACTTGCAAAAGGAATGACAAAAAGAGAAGAAGATATCGAAGTATATGATTCTAAAGCTGTATCAGTATTACTTGGATATATGGTTATTGAAGCCGCAAATCGTGCCACTAAGGGTGAGAGCATAGAAAATATAAAAAGAGTTCTTACAAATATATGCGAAAAAAGTAAGCTTTTAATATCTGTTGAAACTTTAAAATATTTACAACAAGGTGGAAGAATTAGTAAAACTGCTCAAACTATCGGAGACTTTTTAAATATGAAACCTGTAATTACTATGGTAAATGGGGCATTGATATCAGAAAAAAAAGTATTTGGTGGAGACACAGGAGTATTAAATTACTTTGAAAAAGTTATAGCAGAAAAAACAAAACAACAAAGTATATATTTAATAACAGCATTTGGAGGTACATCTAGACAAGAAGAACAAGCAAATAAAGTTTTAAAATATGCTAAATCTAATAGAAAAGTTAATGTATTTTGGTCAAATAAGGAAATTGGACCAACTGTAGGTACTCATGCGGGACCTGTACTTGGAGTTTTACTTGTTCCAAGATTATTGTAGGTAATTATGAAGATATATAAACTTGATAAAACAACAAGTAGAATGAAAATATCACAGTATTTAAGAGAACATCAGTCATACTCAGGTAGAAGTCTTAGAATGCTTGAAATATATTTAAATGGTAAAAGAGTAAAAACAACAAAAAAATTACCAAGTAGTGGAGTACTAAAAGTTCTTGAAAAAGAAAAATCAACTAATATTGAACCGATATATATGAAACTTGATATAGTATATGAAGATGAAGATTTATTAATCGTTAATAAACCATATAATTTAGTAACTCATCCTACTTTAAAAAAAGTTGATATGACACTTGCAAATGCAATTGTATATTATTTGAAAACAGTTCCCAGATTTTATAACAGACTTGATATGAATACAACTGGTTTAATAATTATAGCTAAAAATAGTTATGCACAGGCTTTTTTACAAAATAAAGGACAAGTTAAGAAAAAATATTTGGCATTAGTAGAAAATGAATGTAATAAAGAATATATTATAGAAGCTAAAATATATAAAGATGGAGATAATCTTGAACGTATTATAGATGATAGGGGTCAGGAGGCTAAAACAGTTGTAAAACCTGTAAAATACTTTTCTGATAAAAATGTAAGTCTTGTTGAATGTGAACTTTTTACAGGAAGAACACATCAAATACGGGTACATTTAAAGCATATAGGGTACCCTATAATTGGAGACACTTTGTATAATCAAAATGGTATAAAAGCACTAAGACAAATGTTACATGCATATAAACTATCATTTATGCATCCAAGAAAATTGGAAACAGTTAATATAGAAATAGAAGCATACGAAGATATGATAGCGTTTACAAACGATAAAAAATAAAAAAAGGTATTTAAAAACCAAAATAAAAGTGGTATAATAAGATTGTTAATAAAAACACAAGTAAAAATATTAGGAGGTATAATAATGTCAGTAAAAGTGGCAATTAATGGATTTGGAAGAATAGGACGTCTTGCATTAAGATTAATGATAAATGATCCTGAATTTGATGTTGTTGCTGTTAATGATTTAACAGATCCAGCAATGTTAGCACATTTATTCAAATATGACTCAGCTCAAGGAAGATTTGACGGAGAAATTTCTGTTAAAGAAGGAGCATTTGTTGTAAATGGTAAAGAAATAAAATCATTTAGCAATGCAAACCCAGAAGAATTACCTTGGGGAGAATTAGGTGTAGATGTAGTATTAGAATGTACAGGATTCTTCACTAAGAAAGAAAAAGCAGAATCACACATTAAAGCTGGAGCTAAAAAAGTTGTTATTTCAGCACCTGCAACAGGAGATTTAAAAACAGTTGTATTCAATGTAAACCATGAAATATTAGATGGTTCAGAAACTATTTTATCAGGAGCTTCTTGTACAACTAACTGTTTAGCACCAATGGCTAAAGTATTAGAAGATTCATTTGGTATTGAAGTAGGTTCAATGACAACAATCCACGCTTATACTGGAGATCAAAACACTTTAGATGCACCACATAGAAAGGGAGATTTCAGAAGAGCTAGAGCAGCAGCTGTAAATATCGTTCCTAACACAACAGGAGCAGCTAAAGCAATTGGTTTAGTTATACCTACATTAAAAGGTAAATTAGATGGAGCAGCTCAAAGAGTTCCTGTACCTACTGGTTCATTAACAGAATTAGTAACAGTATTAAAGAAAAAAGTTACTGTTGAAGAAATTAACTCAGCAATGAAAGCAGCTTCTAATGAATCATTTGGATATACTGAAGAACCATTAGTATCTTCAGATATAGTTGGAATACACTATGGATCATTATTTGATGCAACTCAAACAAAAGTTATTGAAGCAGGAGATAAACAAGTAGTTAAAACTGTTGCTTGGTACGACAATGAAATGTCATACACAGCTCAATTAATAAGAACATTAAAATATTTTGTAGAATTATCAAAATAATCAAAAATAATTTAGAGGCTTCCTTGCAAATATTTGCCGGAAGCCTTATTTTCAGGAGGAACAATGAATAAGAAAACTATCAAAGATATAGAAGTATCTGGGAAAAAAGTTTTAGTAAGAGTTGATTTTAATGTACCTATTAAAGAAGGCGTAATAAAAGATGATAACAGAATAAAAGCTGCACTTCCAACTCTTAAATATTTACTTGAAAAAGGTGCAAAAGTTATTGCATTTTCTCATTTAGGAAGAGTTAAAGTTGAAGAAGACAAAGCAAGCAAAACATTAGCACCAGTTGCAAAAAGATTAGAAGAATTACTTGGTAAGTCAGTTAAATTTGTACCTGCTACAAGAGGAGAAGAATTAGAAAAAGCTGTAAATGAACTTTCTAATGGTGAAATCCTTATGTTTGAAAATACAAGATATGAAGATGTAGAAGGTAAAAAAGAATCTAAAAATGATCCTGAGTTAGGTAAATACTGGGCTAGTCTTGGAGAAGTATTTGTAAATGATGCATTTGGTACAGCTCATAGAGCACACGCATCAAATGTAGGAATTTCTCAAAACTTAAAAGGAAATACAGCTGTAGGATTCTTAATGGAAAAAGAAATAGAATTTTTAGGAGGAGCAGTAGAAAATCCTAAAAAACCATATGTTGCAATATTAGGTGGAGCTAAAGTTTCAGATAAAATTGCAGTTATAGAAAACTTAATTGAAAAAGCAGATAAAATTTTAATAGGTGGAGGAATGATGTTTACATTCCTAAAAGCTAAAGGATTATCTGTTGGAAATTCACTTCTTGAAGAAGATAAAATTGAACTTGCAAAAGAATTAATGGAAAAAGCAGAATCTAAAGGTGTTAAATTAGTATTACCTGTTGATACTGTTGTTGCAAAAGAATTTAATAACGATGCAGAACATAAATCAGTATCAGTTGAAAATATTGAAGAAGGATACATGGGTCTTGATATAGCTGAAAAAACAATAGAACTATTTTCTAAAGAATTAGAAGGAGCTAAAACTGTTGTATGGAATGGACCAATGGGAGTATTTGAAATGAGTAACTATGCTAAAGGTACTATTGGTGTATGTGAAGCAATAGCTAACTTAAAAGATGCTATTACTGTAATTGGTGGAGGAGATTCAGCAGCAGCAGCAATAGAATTAGGATACAGTGAAAAATTCTCTCATATTTCAACAGGTGGAGGAGCATCACTTGAATTTTTAGAAGGAAAAGTATTACCAGGAGTAGATGCAATAGATAATAAATAGTTAAAATAAAAATAGAATATGTATAAATCGAATACATATTCTATTATTTTTTTGCCATATAAACTCTAAAGCCATTTTCTATTGAGAGACAAATAACATGAGAGTATATTTGTTCTAATTTCTTTTGAGTTGATTTTGCACCATGTTTAGTCATAATAACACATAAAAATATACCATTATCATTTAAATGCTCAAAACTTTGTTCATATAATTTAAAAATATTTTCTTTTCCTGTTCTAATGGGAGGATTTGATATGATTATATCAAAATTTTCTTTTATATTTTCAAATAAATCAGACTTATATATTTTATAATCAGTTATATTATTTAAATTTAAATTTTCTACAGTTAATTCTAATGACCGATTATTAATATCTGAAAAAGATATATTAATATTTTTTTTGATTGTTTTAAGTATTATACCCACTACACCATATCCACAACCTAGATCTAATACATTTAAATTATCAATATCAATGTTTTTAAGTGTATTTTTTATTAATATTTGTGTTCCCTCATCAACGTGATCTTTTGAAAAAACACCATTATCTGTAATAAATTCGCAGTTTTTGTCATTAAAGGTAAATAAAATATTTTTTCTTTTTGATTTAATATTAGGATTTTCTGAAAAATAGTGTTCCATTAAAGCTCCTTTCTAAGTAAATATCTTGGATTATCATCAAAATATTCATTTTCAAGACATTCAATATTTTTAAATCCCATTTTTGCATATAATTTATTAGCAATTTCATTTTTTGTTTCAACTGTAAGTTCAACGTATTTTATATTATCATTTTTTAAATTATTAATAGCAAAATTAAGAAGTTTTGTAGCATATCCTTTAAATCTATACTTTTCATTTGTTGATACACCATATATATATGCCATGTCATGATTTTTTGAAAATATTATTTCTACCACACTAATAATATCTACATCGTTATAAATTGCAAAAGTTTTCCCATATTTAGTAAAAGGGCTTATATTATATCTGCCAACACCAGATTCTCCAAAAACTTCATTTTCATATTTATATATCCTATAAAGAACATCACGGTCTTTTTTTGCATCTAATAATTTAATCATAAGAAACCTCTTTTAAATACAAACCATTAGGTTGTAATATTTTCTTAAACTTTTTATTTGATTTAAGATTTAGTTTATCAATGATTTCTTGTTTAGTTTCATATAAACAAGAAGCTGTTATCATTCTTACCATTGATCTTAAAAAACTGTTCCCTTTTATGTTAATAACAAAATTGTCATTAACTTGTTTAATATAAGCACCATATATTGTTCTAACAGTGTTTTTACTTTCTTTATCCTTTTTTGAAAACATTAAAAAATCATGTTCCCCAATAAAAAGAGACAATTTTTCATTTACTTTTTCTATATCTATATTAGTTTTTATTGATGTAATATAATTAGCTTCAAATGGACTTATATTTTCCTCATATTTTAAATAATATACATATGTTCTTGACTTTGCATCAAATCTTGAATTGAAATTATTACAATACTCAATCTCGTTTATTTTAATTTTTCCATAAAGCGATTTGTTAAGTTGTGTTTTTATTGCAGATAAGGGTATATTTTTAGATATAGAAAAATTAGATACTTGTTCTATTGCATGAACATTAGTATCTGTTCGCCCTGATGAAATTAAATTAATTTTTTCATTAAAAACAGTTAAAAGAATACGTTCTATTTCACCTTGTACAGTTATTTTATCTTTTTGTCTTTGTAGTCCGTAAAATTTAGAGCCGTCATAACTATATTTTATTTTTATATCCATTTATCTATCCATTTAGTTTTATTAGGTAAGCCTTCTAAAACTTCTCCTTTTTTATTAATTGTATATTTTCTTTTGGCTATATCGTATAAAGGTTTATCTGAAATACTATCTGAATAGAAAGCAATTACATCAAAATCGCCTAAAAGTTTTAGTCTATTTAATTTTTCTTGATTTTTACAATTTTTAGATATCATAGTATATTTTTCATATTTTGTAGCAATTAATATATCAAATCCTAAATCTTTGTATATGTCTTGTAATAAAAAGTCAGGTGATGCTGAAATTAATATTAGTATATCAGCTTCTTTTTTATTTTTTTCTATTTCGTCTTTAAAATATGAAAAAAATTTATTTTTATTTTTCTCCCAAAATTCTTTTATGTCTTCTTTTAAATTATAATTTTTTAAAACTTTAAAAAAAAGATTTTTAGTTTTTGTTAATGAATTTAAATTAAATAAAATAAGGAAAGAAAAGAATAAAAATTTGAAAATAAGAATTGGCTTCTTTTTTAAAAAGAATATCATAAAATCAATGGAAGTTTCGCCATTATATATAGTTTTATCAAAATCATAAATTATAGCCTTTTTCATTTAAGTCTTCCTCCATCGTTTTAAATTCTATTTTTTTTAATTCACTTAAAATTTCTGATTTTAAATTATATTTATTAAAAATGTCTTTTACTTTACTTGTCATAAGTAAAGCTTCATTTATTGCAAGCCGATTAACTATATTTTTATTATCATTTTTAGTTAATAATCTTTGTGAGATTATAAGGTTTATAGAATCAAGAAGTAAATATTTAGGAATTTTCATATCAATAAGTCTTACAAAAGTTGAAATACTGTCATTTGTATGTAAAGTTGCAAGAACTAAATGACCTGTAAGTGAGGCTCTTATAGCTATTTCAGCAGTTATTTCATCTCTTATTTCTCCAACAATTATTATATCAGGATCTGCTCTTAATGAACTTCTAAGAACAGTAGGAAAATCAAGACCTATATTTTCATTAATTTGAACTTGAATTATACCTTGTACCTTATTTTCAACAGGATCTTCTATTGATATTATTTTTCTTTTTCCATTATTTAACATTTTAGTAAGTGATAATAGTGTTGTAGATTTACCACTACCGGTAGGACCAGTAATTAATACTAAGCCATATGGTTTGTTTATGCCATTTAAAATTAAATCAATATTTTTTTCATTAAAACCTAAACTTTTTAGTGATATATCATCAAGTCTACTGTTTAATATACGAATTACAGCACTTTCACCACTTATGGTAGGTATTACACAAACCCTTAGATCAAAGTTATTGTAACTTATACTTCCATCTTGAGTAAGTCTTTTTTCAGCAACATTCATTTTAGCCATAATTTTAATTCTAGCTATAATTTCGCTTGAAATATATGAATTATCTTCTAATCTTTTTAAAATACCATCTACCCTATATTCAACAATACATTTTCCGTAGTAATCTAAAATGTGAATATCACTTGCTTTTTGTAAAATTGCATTATCTATAATATCATTTACAATTTTAATTGTATTTTTATTGATAAAGACATTGCTATTAGCAATGTCTTTATTTAATATATTGTTTATCATTTTATACCTTATTTACGATTAAGCAATTCATCAAGTAAAACCTCATTTTGAGTTTTTACAGAAGAATAAAGTACTTTTTTTATAAGATTATACCATTTTAATTCAGCTTTAATTTTATCTATTTCTTTTATAGTAGATTTTGCTTGCATAACAAGATAATCTTGTTCTTCATAAGAAAGTAAAACTTTTTTTTGTTTTTCTCTTTTTTGACCTTTTTCAACATGGACTTGTTTTTTTAAGTAGTCAAGAAATTCAAAAATATTTCCCATTTGAGCTTTGTATTGATTCATTTGTTTTTTTAGTTCATCTATCATTTGATCTAAATATTTTTGTGAATTTTTTGAAAGACTTATTTCAACTTTTCTTTTTCCTTTACCAATTTTTTGAAGTAACATAGCTACTTTAGCTTGGTTTTTAATATTAAACATTTCCATATCGTTTATTTTATTTGCATTTATCATTTTACCTTTCAAGAATAGGACCTCCTAAATTAATAATTTCGTTAAATGGAATTTCACCCTTTCTTAAAAGGGTATATTTTTTGTCTATATACGATACTATTGTTGAGGGTACACCTGATAGTGGACTATCTGCAACTATAGTGTATTTAATATTTGATAATAAATTTTTAGAGATATTTTCAAGTTTAGTAGCCGGAGGTTCACCTGAAATATTGGCACTAGTGGTCATTAATATGCCACCAACATATTTTAGTAATTCTAAAGCTAATTCATTATTTGGAATCCGAACTCCTATTGTATCTCCAACAATATCACGCATACTATTTTTTGCTTTAAATACTATAGTTAAAGGTCCAGGCATAAATTTTTTTACAACAACATCATCAACATCATCAGCTATTTGGTGTATCATATCAATTCCTGAAACTAAAGCTATAATCTTTTTTTCAGCATCTCTTTGTTTTAGTTCATAAATTTTTTTTATAGATTTTTCATTTGGTAAAGCTCCTAATCCATAGACTGTATCTGTAGGAAATATTATAGGGTGACCGTCCTTTAATATTTGGTATGCTTTTTCAAAATTGGTGGTACTATTACTTAATTTCATCTATTTCATGTGGTAATGCAAAAAGGTCACTTATAGGCTCTTCATTAAATATTCTATTTATTGTTTCTGCAAACATACTACTACTTGACACTGTAACCAGTTTATCAAATTGTTGTTCATCTTCAAGTTCAATACAATCGGTAACCACAACTTTATTGAAAGCAGAGTTTTTTAATCTTTCAATAGCAGGTTCTGAAAATACAGGATGAGTGGCACAAGCGTAAACTTCTTTAGCACCAAATTTAATTAATGCTTCAGCCGCATTACAAATAGTACCGGCAGTGTCGATTATATCATCAATTAAAATTGCTTTTTTTCCTTCAACATTTCCAATTAAATTCATAACTTCAGAAACGTTTGCTTTTGGTCTTCTTTTATCTATGATTGCAAGTGGTGTATGTAACCAATTAGCAAGTCCTCTAGCTCTTTTAACTCCACCTATATCAGGAGAAACTACAACAGTATCTTCTGAAGTAAATCCATTTTGTAAGAAATATTTTGCAAATATTGGTAATGCTTCCATATGATCAACAGGAATATTGAAAAATCCTTGTATTTGTCTAGCGTGTAAATCCATTGTAACAACTCTTGTTGCTCCGGCAGTTGTTAATAGGTCAGCAACTAATTTAGCTGTAATTGGCTCTCTAGGATTTGCTTTTCTATCTTGTCTTGCATATCCATAGTATGGTATAACTGCAACAATTTCGCTTGCAGAAGCTCTTTTTAGCGAATCAATAAAAACTAATAATTCCATTAAACTTTCATTAACAGGTTTAGAAGTAGATTGGATTATGAAAACTTTACAACCTCTAACTGTAACATTAGCTCTTGCAAAAGTTTCTCCATCCGCAAAATGAATAATATCTCTGTCTCCAAGATTGATGTTTAATTTTTTTGCAATTTTTTCCGCCAGTTTCATACTAGAAGATCCGGCAAAAATTCTAATTTCGTGATTAACCATTTTTTACACTCTCTTTCCTATTTAATTTTATCTATTGTAACTTGTCTTGCTCTACCAAAAGCAAGTTTATTGTCATCTACATCTTTTGTTATTACACTTCCTGCGGCTGTAAGTACATTATTACCTACATTAACAGGAGCAACTAATATGGTATTGCTTCCAATAAATGAATTTTCACCTATATTTGTTTTATGCTTGTTTATTCCATCATAATTACAAGTTATAGTTCCTGCACCAATATTAGTATTTTTTCCTATTTCACTGTCACCTATATATGTAAGATGTCCAGCTTTTACACCATCATTTAGTGTTGAATTTTTTATTTCAACAAAATTTCCAACATGAACACTTTCTTTAAGGTTTGCCCCTTTTCTAAGATGTGCAAATGGTCCAATAGTTACCTTATCTTCTATTGTAGCGTATTCAACTACGCTATTATCTATTTTTACATTGTCCTTTATAATACTTTCCTCAATTCTTGAAGAATATATTATACAATTTTCACCTATATTTGTATTACCTGTAATTATTGTATTAGGATAAATGACACTATCTTTTCCTATTATAACATCATCTTCAATATAAGTAGTGTTTGGGTCTATTATTATAACCCCATCTTCCATTAAAGAATTTAATTTTCTATGACGCAGAATATTTGATGCAATAGCTAAATCTTGTTTTGAATTTACTCCAAGCATTTCATTAACATCATCAAGTAGCATACTATCTACTTTATATCCATTATTATGTAATAATTTTATCGCATCCGTTAAATAATATTCATTTTTTAAATTGTTATTGTCAATTTTGTCAATTATATTTAAAAGAGCGTTATTATTAAAAATATATACTCCTATATTTATTTCATTTATCTTTTTTTGTTCATTATTTGCTTCTTTTTCTTCTACTATATCAATTACTTTATTTTCTTGTTTTATAATTCTACCATATCCTGTGGGATTGTCCAATATGCAAGATAAAACTAAACAATCAAGTTTATCATGTTCAAATTTTTCTTTCATTTTTGATATCGTTTTTGAAGATAGTAAAGGACCATCTCCGTATGTAATTAATACAGGTTCATTTATTTTTTCTATATATTCTTTTGCAATCATTACTGCATGAGCAGTACCTAATTGCTCTTCTTGAAATACATATTCAAAATTTGAAAAACTTTCCAGTATTAAATCTTTTTTATCACCTAGTACAAGTAATATTTTACCAAAGGGTTCACAAACTTGTGTAACTTTTTTTAACATAGGTTTTCCGTTTACTTTGTGCATTACTTTAGGTATATTTGATTTCATTCTAGTACCTTTACCGGCAGCTAAAATTAAAGATAACATTATTCCTCCAAAAACCATTTTTATAAATTATACCATTTTTACAGGTAAAAAACTATATAAAAGTGATTATATTTACAATGAATTTTTTTTACAATAATGCCAGAAAATTCTTACTTATATCAAATTATTGCTTTTAGGATATGCAAAATTTTAATTTTTCATTTTTTTTCATTTTTTTTCAAAAAAAATCTTGACTTAATTTAAAATCGTGGTATTTTAGTATAGAGGTGAAAGATTTATGATTGAAAAAGAAAGACATGATATTATATTATCTCTACTTAAAAATAGAGAATATATAACATATGCAGAATTATTTCAAAAAATAAATTTATCTGAATCAACAATTAGGCGTGATGTTGATAAAATGAATAAGCTTGGAATTATTAATAAAATAAAAGGCGGAATTGAGAACATTGAAAAATTAAAATATGACATTAGTTTTAATCAAAGAATTAGTGAGCATAATAAAGAGAAGAAAAAAATATGCGAAAATGCGAAAAAATATATTAAAAATGGAGATTTAATATATCTTGATGCAGGTTCAACAACATATGAATTAATAGAATATTTAAGGGATAAGGACATTTGTGTAGTAACTAATGGACTTATGCATATTGAAAAATTACTTAGTTATAATATAAATACAGTTATAATTTGTGGGAAAATCAAAATGAGTACAAAGGCAATTGTAGGTAACGAATGTTTATCATTTCTTGATAGGTATATATTTGACGTTGCATTTTTAGGAGTAAATGGAATATCTGAAACATATGGACTTACTACACCGGATATACAAGAAGGACTTATAAAAGAAAAAGTGATAACACAATCTAAAAAAACGATAGTTTTAGCAGACAGTAGCAAATTAAATAAAGTGTCAAATATTAAATTTGGAAATTATGATGATGTACTGATTATAACGGAAAATGGAGAAATAAAATGATATATACATTAACTATTAGCCCTGCTATTGATTATGACATATATGTAGATAAAAAATTAAATGTTGGGGATATAAATACAGCAGTAGAAACTAATATAAGAGCAGGTGGAAAAGGAATAAATGTTTCACGTTTATTAAATAATTTAGGTGTTAAATCTGTTGCTCTTGGGTTTATTTCTGGATTTACAGGAGATTTCATAGAAGATAATTTAAAAAAACAAGGAATACAAACTGATTTTATAAAACTAAAAAAAGGAATCACTAGAATTAATACAAATATAAATGATGGGAGTAAAGAAACTTCAATTAATGGAAATTCTCCTTATATAAGTAAAGATGATATTAATGAATTAATAGAAAAAATAAAAAAATTAACTAAAGAAGATATTTTAGTTTTAGCTGGAAGTATACCTGAAAATTTAGATAAAGACATATATTATCAAATATCAAAAAATGTTCCTAAAGGGGTTAAAATCGTTCTTGATACAAGAGGAGAAATACTTGATATGAATATATATGGTAATTATTTAATAAAGCCTAACATACTTGAACTTGAAAAAACTTTTAATAAAAAGTTTGAAAATTATGAACAAATAAGTAAGGCGTGTAAATATTTTCTAGATAAAGGAGTGGAGAACATAATAGTATCAATGGGAAGTAAAGGAGCTTTACATATAAATAAAAAAGGATACAAATATGTAAATATTCCTAAAGGGGAATATATAAACTCAATAGGATCAGGAGATTCGGTTGTAGCAGGATTTATTGTAAGCGAAAGTTTAGAATTTGCAGTAGCTTGTGGAAGTGCAAGTGCATATTCATATGATTTAGCAAGTAAAGAAAAAATAATGGAATTATATCAGGAGGTAAAAAATGAAAATAAGTGAAATTTTATCTAAAAATAGAATAATAACATCACTTGAAGCCAATACAAAAGAAGAAGCAATCAATGAAATGGCATTTGTATTACAAGAAGAGGGCATTTTAAATGATTATGCATTATTTGTTGAAGATGTCTTAAAAAGAGAAGAACAAGCTTCAACAGCACTTGATGATGGAATAGTCACACCACATGCTAAAAGTGAATATGTAAATAGTTTTGCAATTGTTATGGGAATTTCAAGAAAAGGAATAGATGTACAAGCAGATGATGGTAAATTAGGAAAAATTTTCTTTTTGATAGCGGCTCCTAAAAATTCAGCAAATGAACATATAGATGCACTACAATCATTATCGCAAATAGTTTTAGAAGAAGGAAATATAGAAAAAATATTATCAATACATAATGAAGAACAATTACTTAAATTTATTGAATCTGTAGAAAATAAAGAAGAAAAAACAGAAAATGATAATATGTCTGATAAATATATAGTGGCGGTTACAGCATGCCCTACAGGAATAGCTCATACATATATGGCAGCAGAAGCATTAGAAAAAGCAGCAAAAGAATTAGGTGTTACAATTAAAGTTGAAAAAAATGGAACAGCAGGTAGAGAAAATGAGCTTAGCAAAAGTGAAATAGAAAAAGCTTATGGTGTTATACTTGCAGTAAATAAGGCTGTAGATGAAGGCAGATTTTATGGTAAAAAAATCATAAAAGTTGGAGCAAAGGATGCGATAAATCATGCAAAACAATTAATTTTAGATATTTTAGATGGCAAAGGAACTATAAGTAGTGTAGTAGATGATAAAAAACAAGAAGTACAAGGACAAGGTATATACAAGCATCTTTTAAATGGTGTTTCATATATGCTTCCTCTTGTAATAAGCGGAGGTATACTTATAGCTTTAGCTTTCTTATTTGATAGTTTATCAGGATATTCAAATGTAGGTTATGAATTTGGATCTAAGAGTCAGTTAGCTAAAATATTTATGAATATTGGTAAGGCAGCATTTGGTTTATTTGTTCCTGTATTGGCAGGATTTATTGCTTATAGTATATCTGATAAAGCTGCTCTTGCAGCAGGTCTTGTAGCAGGTTCTATTGCAAGTTCAGGAGGTTCAGGATTTTTAGGGGCTATAATTGGAGGTATACTTGCAGCTTATGTAATAAAACTTTTAGAAAAAATATTTAAAGATTTACCTAAATCATTAAATGGAATGAAACTAATATTGATATATCCTGTATTATCTGTATTAATTACAGGAGTTCTTATGATTATATTGTTAAATCCTGTAGTTAGTCAAATAAATGCATCACTTAATAACTTCTTATTAAACTTATCTTCTTCAAGTAGAATAATATTAGGAATAGTATTAGGAGCCATGATGGCATTAGATATGGGAGGACCGGTAAATAAAGCTGCATATGTATTTGGAACAGGGACACTTGCAGCAGGTACAGGTTCAAGTGCAATGGCTGCTGTTATGGCTGGAGGAATGGTTCCACCTTTAGCAATAGCACTTGCAACAACGCTTTTATTTAGAAATAAATATAGTAAAGAAGAAAGAGAAGCTGGAGTTTCAAACTATATAATGGGGCTTTCATTTATTACAGAAGGAGCTATTCCATTTGCAGCTTCAAATCCAGGAAAAGTTATACCTGCAACAACAATAGGAGCAGCAATTGCTGGAGCTTTAACAATGTTTTTCAAAATAACAATACCTGCACCACATGGAGGAATATTAGTAATGTTTTTAAGTAATAATTTCTTATTATACTTATTAAGTATATTAATAGGTTCATTTGTAGGAGCAATATGTTTAGGACTTTTGAAAAATAAATAAGATTACAAAAAAAACTTGGAATTTTCTAGTTCCAAGTTTTTATTTTATATATTTAAAATTAATTTTTTCTTTTCACTTATATCTTTACAAAGCATAATGTTTTTAATATCTACATTAAATTTTGAAAAATAAAATTTTAAGAATTTATTTATTTGCATGCAAGCTATAGTTTGACCTTTATCATTAGAAAGTAATTCAAGATGTTCTAAAACTAGACTTTTTACTTCATCAAGTGTAGCAAAATATTTTTTATTTTCCTTTATTTCCTTAATTAAAAATGGATTTCCAATAATTCCTCTTGCAAGCATTATACCATCAATATTAATGTTTTTAATTTTATTAAAATTTTCAAGAGAGGATATATCGCCATTACCTATAAAAAGAAAATTTCTATCTAATTTTGATAAATTTTCGATTTCAGACCAATTAGCAACTTCTTTAAATAATTGTTCTTTTGTTCTTGGATGTAAGCAAAAAAAGGACTACTATATTTATTTGCTAATTCAAAATATTTCAAAGTATTTTCAGATAGTCTTATTTTTAAACTTATACGTATATTTTTCTTGTATAAACTTTCTAAAAGTTCATTTATTTCATCGTATCTATTTAACATATTTGCACCTGCACCACGTTTATATATTTTAGGTTGAGGGCAACCCATATTAAGACACAAATCTTTTATACCCATATCATTTAAAGTTATGAAACCAAAATAAAGTTTTTGTATATCTGATCCGAAAAGTTGTACCCCTGTATGTTCTTTGTCAGACATTTTAATTAAGGCACTATCATTTATATCTAAATTAACATTTATCATTTCACAAAACATTAAATCAGGATTAAATTTATTTAATATTTGTCTATATGAATAGTCAGTATATCCTGACATTGGTGATATATATACTTTCATTACATATTCTTTGCAATCTTACAAGCTAATTTAACATTGTTAAATACAAGTTGTATATTAGAATTTAAAGAATCTCCTTTTGTTACTTTTTGAATTTCGTCAAGTAAAAACGGTGTAGTATCTTTTCCTTTTATTCCAAGTTTGTCAGCTTTTTCAACAGCTTTAGATATAACTTCTTCAATTAATTTTGCGTCCATTTCATATTCTTTTGGAATAGGATTTGCAATTACAACTCCTCCTTCAAGACCTATTGCCCATTTTGTTTTTAATAAATCTGCAATTTCTTTTGAACTTTTCATTTTATAATCTAAATTAAATCCTGATTTGCTTGTATAAAATGCAGGTAATTCTTTTGTTTTATATCCTAAAACGGGAACACCTTTAGTTTCTAAATATTCAAGTGTTAAACCTAAATCAAGTATAGATTTAGCACCTGCACAAACAACAGCAACACTTGTTCTACCTAATTCATCAAGGTCTGCTGAAATATCCATAGTAGTTTGTGCATTACGGTGAACACCACCTATTCCTCCAGTTGCAAAAATTTTAATTCCTGCAAGTTTTGCTCCGATCATTGTACTTGCAACAGTAGTTGCTCCATTTAATTTATTTGATAATACATATGGTAAATCTCTTCTACTTACTTTTGGAACATCAAGTCCTTGTTTTCCTAAAAGTTCAATTTCATCTTTTGATAAACCTATTTTAATTTTTCCATTTATAATCCCTATAGTTGCAGGTATACAACCATTTTCATAAACTAAATTTTCAACATACAATGCTGTTTCTACATTTTTTGGATAAGGCATACCATGAGATATTATTGTAGATTCAAGTGCTATAACTGGTTTTCCTTGAGCGATTGCTTCTTTTACTGTTTCATTGATTTCTAAAAAATTATTTAAGTTCATTTTATTTCTTCTCCTTTAATTTCATATATTCATTAATAAGTTTTTCTTTTGTAAATGATTTTGGCACTGTTCCTTTTTCTTGAATTTTAATAATTGAAGCACATTGAGCTATTTTTGCCATTTCGCATATATTAAATCCTAAACTATATGCATATACAAGAGTACTTGTAAATATATCACCTGCTCCGGTAACATCAACAACATCAACAGGTGGATTAGGAATATATCCGCATTTAGTTTTAGAATAATATTTAACTCCGTCTTTACCTAATGTTAAAAATAGCATTTTAACACCGTTATCTATTAAAAATTTACAAGCTAAATCAATATCATCAATTCCTGTTAAAGATTTAATTTCTAATTTATTTGTTTTTAAAATGTCAATACTTTCAAGAATACAATTTAGATTTTTAGCCTTTTTTACTGAAACTGTATCTGATACAAAAATTTGATTTTCCTTTTTGATTGAAGCTAAAAACTGAAGTGTTGTTGTATCTAAATTAGTATCAATGACAATAATTTCTGAATTATTTATTACATCAATTTTAGTTTTTAAAAAATCTAAAGAAAGAAATTTTAAAATTTTCATATCCGCTATTGCAGCAATCATTTCTCTTTTTTCATTTAAAATAGAAAGGTATGTTGATATAGGATAATCACAAATTAAGCTATCACTAATATCTATCCCTTTATTTTCCAGATCTGTTTTAATACTTTTACTATATTCATCATTTCCTAAAACAGTAATCATTTTGACATTTGGTATAAGCTTATTTAAATTATCTGCAATGTTTCTACCTACGCCTCCAAAGCCTACATTGATATCTCCAATATTAGAGTCATTCGGTATAAATATAGAAGATGATACACCCTGAATATCAATATTACATGCCCCAATAACAAGAATTTTGTTTTCCATATACACCTCCTAAAATATATATATACCCTATTTTACAACTAATTAAATATTATAGTCAATTACTTTGTGAAATAAGAAAAATATGATATACTTAGAATGGTCAAAATAATTAAGGAGATAAGCTATGAATAAGTTCTATTATACAGGTTATAAAAATAGTGAAATTCCATATTATGAGTTCAGTCATAAAGATGATAAAAACAGAAAACATATTTTAATAATTCATGATATATTTGAGCCGTGTACAAGATATATTGAATTTGCTCAATTTTTATATCAAAATGGATATAATGTATATGTGCTTGAATTGAAGGCACATGGAGAATTAAGAAAATCAAATATAGCTGATTTTGGAGAACATGGAATAGAAGGTGTTTTACAAGATATTAATATGTTTATACATACAAAATTTTTAAATTTAAATTACAGAGACGTGGTTTTATTTGGACATGGATATGGAAGTTTAATTGCAAGTTATTTAGCAATAAATAATTCGTTTAAAAATTTAATATTATCTTCTATGCCACTTGAAAAAATGTTAGTAATAACAAGTGGAATAATAAAAAATCAAGTGGAAAATAAACTAGGGTTAGAAGTTGCTTCTTTTAATAAAAATATAGAAATATTTAATTCTAAATTTAAAAATGAGAGTAAGTATGCTTTTGTAACCAGAGATTTAGCAGAACAGAAAAGGCTTTTAAAGGAAATAGACGGATATCAAGGAAGTCCTAAATTCTTTTTAGATATATTAAGACTTATGAGATATGTTAAAAGAAATATAAAAAATGTTAGAGAAGATATTAGTATTTTAGCCATATATGGTTCAGATGATACATCTATATCACAAGAAAAATTTAAAAAATATATGGTTAGAATAAATAACAAAGCAAGAAAAATTAATTTTATTAAAAATCAAAATGGTAGACGTGATAGTTTACATGAAATAAATAAAGCAAAAATATTTGACGAAATACTTAGTTGGCTTAATGTTCAAGACTGATAGAAAGGATAAAAATGGACGATATAAAAATATATTCGCCGGTAGATAATAGTTATTTAGGAAGCACAAAATCAATGTCAACCGATGAAATTGAAAAATCTATACAAGAGCTACTTGAAGCATTTAAATCATACAGTAATATAAGTATAACTGAAAGAGTAAAATGTTTAAAAAATGTAGCAAAAGAATTGGAATCACAAACGGAAGAACTTTCAAAAATTCTTGCTATGGAAATATCAAAACCATATAAAGCCTGTGTTGATGAAATTAAAAGATCAGTTGAAATGATTTATTATACAATAGAAGAAGGTCTTAGAATAGAGTCTAAAGTTTATGAAGGAGATAGTTACGGTGTAGATGGGAAAATAGCTATAGCTAAAAGAGAACCTTTAGGAATAGTTCTTTGTATAGCACCATTTAATTATCCTATAAATTTATCTGTATCAAAAATAGTTCCTGCATTAATAACAGGAAATGTTGTATTATTCAAACCACCTACACAAGGGTCAATAAGTGCTACAAAATTAGCTGATATTTTCATTAAACATATGCCAAAAAATACGATTAAACTTGCTACAGGTAAAGGAAGTGTTATAGGAGATTTTATTAATCAACATGAAGATATTAAATATATTAATTTTACAGGTAGTACACAAATTGGGAAACAAATATCATTTCAAGCAGGTATGAAAGGTATAATGCTTGAACTTGGCGGAAAAGATGCAGCAATAGTTTTAAGTGATGCAGACATTGATAAATGTGCTAAAGACATAGTTTCAGGAGCATTTAGTTATTCAGGTCAAAGATGTACGGCTATAAAAAGAGTACTTGTAGTAAATGAAGTTGCTGACGAACTTACAGATAAAATACAAAAACATATACAAAATTTAAAAGTAGGAAATCCATTAAATAATTGTGATATAACACCATTAATAGATTCAAAGTCTGCTGATTTTGTTGAAGGTTTAATAGTTGATGCTATAAAAAAAGGTTCAAAACTTGTTATAGGTAATAAAAGAGAAGGAAATATAATATACCCAACATTACTTGATAATGTTACCCTTGATATGAAAGTAGCTTTTGAAGAACCTTTTGGTCCAGTACTTCCAATAATACGTGTAAAAGATGAAATGGAAGCAATAAAAATTGCAAATATGTCGCAATATGGTTTACAAAGTTCTGTTTATACAAAAGATATGAAAAAAGCATTTGAAATTGCAAAACAACTTGAAGTTGGTACAGTTCAAATTAATAATAAGACACAAAGAGGTCCTGATAATTTTCCATTTTTAGGAATAAAAGATAGTGGTATTGGGGTTCAAGGTATAAGAAACAGTATAATAAGTATGACAAAAATAAAAAGTATAGTATTTGATATGTAAGGGGAGAAAAAAATGAAGTATTATGGTGGTATAGATTTAGGTGGCACAAACACTAAAATTGGTTTACTTGATGAAAAAGGAACTATGATTTTTAACACAAGTATAAAAACTAATTCACAAGAAGGTGTTGAAAAATCAGTAAAGAGAATATGTGACACTTTACTTGCCAAAATGCAAGAATACAGCATAGATATTGAAAGCCTTAATTCTGCTGGAGTTGGTATTCCCGGACCTGCTGTAAATAAAAGAATTGTAAAAATGTTTGCAAATTTTCCATGGCCTAAAAATTTAGATTTAGCAAAAGAATTTGAAAAATGTTTAGGAAAACCTGTATATGTTGAAAATGATGTTAATGTAATAACATTAGGTGAAGTATGGGTTGGAGCAGCAAAAGGGTTTAACGAAGTTTTTGGAATGGCAATAGGTACAGGTATAGGTGGAGCTGTTGTGTCAAATAGTAGAATAATACCTGGTAAAATTGGTGCAGCCGGAGAAGTTGGACATATAAAGTTATATCCAAACGGTAAATTATGTGGATGTACTCAAAAAGGGTGCTTTGAAGCATATGCTTCAGCCACAGGGATAATAAGAGAAGCAAATTCAAGACTTATGGTTAATAAAAATAACTTATTGTATGAGATGACAAAAGACAGAGAACTTGAAGCAAAAGATATATTTGATGCTGCAAAACAAGGAGACAGATTTTCTCTTGATATTGTTGAAGATATAGCAGAAATTATATCATATGGTTTAGGAAACATATTAAATATTTTAGATCCTCAAATAGTAGTTATAGGAGGAGGAGTTGCTTTAGCAGGAGAAATGCTGTTTAGTAAAATAAGAGAGAAATTACCTAAATATGCATTAGGACCTATATTAGAAACTCTTGAAATAAAAGAAGCTATCCTTGGAAATGATGCGGGAATTTACGGTTCAGCATATTTAGCTATGATAGAAACAAAATAAGGCTTAAAGATAAATAATAAAGGAGTATTGAATTTCACAATACTCCGATTTTTATTTATAATTCAACTTTTGAAATTATGTCTTTTAATACTTTTTTAGAATTTTCAAGTTTTTGTTTTTCTTCTTCACTAAATTCAGGACATATTTTCATTATTTGTCCATTTCTACCAACTATATTTGGTACTGAATAGTAAACATCATCTATAGGGTTGTATGTAGAAATAGTTAAAATTGATTTTTCATCTCTTAATATAGCTTCAACAATTCTTTCAACTGCAAGTCCTATTGCATAGTTTGTATAACCTTTTTTGCTTATTATTTCATAAGCTGCATTTTTAACTTTAGAACTTACTGTTTCTTTTAATTCATCTAACTCAACATTTTCTCTTGAGCAGTATTCTTTTATTGAAAGAGGTCCTACACTAAGAGAAGACCATACAGGAAATTCACTGTCTCCATGTTCTCCAATTATGTAACCGTGTATATTTCTTGCATCAAGGTCAAATATTTTTGCTATATTATATCTAAGTCTTGATGTATCTAATACTGTTCCACTTCCAATAACTCTGTTTGCAGGAAATCCTGATAATTTATATGTAAAATATGTAAGTATGTCAACAGGATTTGCAACAACAAGTAAAATACTATTTGGAGAATATCTTACTATTTGTGGAATCATTTTTTTAAATATTGAAAGATTTTTATTTATCAAATCAAGTCTTGTTTCACCATTTTTTTGATTTGCTCCGGCAGTTATAATTACTATATCTGAATCATATGTATCTTTAAAATCTCCTGAAGTTATTTCACTTGATTTAAGAAATGCAGCACCGTGAGCTATATCAAGAGCTTCTCCTTTAGCTTTATCGCTGTTTATATCAACAAGCACGATATGTGAAGCTAGTCCTGATTGTGCAACGGCAAGAGTTGTAGCAGATCCTACAAATCCTGCTCCAATAATTGAAACTTTGTTAGTTCTTTTCATTTTTTATTCCCTCCATGGTATATATTCTATTTGATATATGTTTTACTAAAAATTTATCATGTGATATGAATACAAAAGCAGTATTATATTCTTTATTAAAAAATTTAATTAAGTTAATGATTTGTTCTTGTATAGTTAAATCTAAAGAAGCTACGGGTTCATCACAAACAACTAATTTAGGTCTTAATATCATAGCAGCTCCAACTATAACTCTTTGTCTTTGTCCACCAGATAAGTCACAAGGATATTTGTTTTCAAAATTTTCTAATCCAAGAAATTTTAACATTTCATTTACTTTTTCATCAACATTATCGTATTTATTAACGATAAGTGGTTCTTTTAAAATTTGTCTGACAGTCATTGCTTCATTTAAAGCACTATAGGGATCTTGAAATATCATTTGGATATCAGAAATTTTTCTATTTTCTAAAGGCTTATTTAAAAATAGAATATTACCACTATCTTGTTTAATAATACCTAATATGATTTTACCTATAGTTGATTTTCCTATACCGGATTTACCAACTATTGAAAAAATTTCTCCCTCATTCACTTCAAAAGATATATTTTTAAAAATATATTCAGAATCAAACTTTTTAGAAATATTTTCTAATTTTAAAAGCATAATTTACCTCTTTTGTTTTTATATAATTATTATATCATTAAAGTAAAAAAACTTCACTTAATTAGTGAAGTTTTCTATAAATATATATAGATAAATTAAGTATTATACTTGTAGTTACAACAGGCATATAGTTAAAATACAGTGCATAAGTCCTATCTCCTGTTGATAAGAATAATAAAATAACACTAACCATATTAATAATTAAAGGTGGTAAATAAAGTTTATCTGTAGTTCTATTTAATAAAAGTGTTACGAATAATGAACCAAGTATATATAATTTACTGTAATAAAACCACGCTATAAATATTATCATCCTTTAACAGCTCCTAATGTAACACCTTGAGTGAAATAACTTTGGAACATTAAGAAAACTATTATCATAGGTAATGATGCAAGAGCTGCACCAGCCATAAGAAGTCCATAATTTAGTGAAAATTCAGCTTGTTGTGCCATTGCAGCAACTCCAAGTGGTAAAGTTTTCATTTTATCACTATTTGTAAATATTAGTTGTGAAAAATAATCATTCCAACTTGAAATAAATGTAAATATAGCAAGGGCTCCAATTCCTGGTTTTATAATAGGTAAAACTATATTTGTAAAAGTTTTAAATTCATTACAACCATCAATTTTAGCAGATTCTAGTAATTCGTTTGGTACAGAATGTGAAAACTGTTTCATTAAAAACACTCCGAAGGGCCAACCTACAGCAGGTAGTATAAGGGCCTTGTAAGTGTCAATCCAACCTAGTTCAGTTATAAATTTTAAAAGAGGTATTAATATAACTTGTTTAGGTAGTGCCATAGCTCCAACAAATATTATAAACAATATACTTGCACCTGGAAAATGTTTTTTAGCAAGGGCGTATCCACCAAGAGATGCAGTTGTGCATACAAATATAGTTGTAAATGATGAGATTATCACTGAGTTTATAAACCATCTATATGTTAATGGAATAAGCAAAGTTTCATAATTTTTTAAAGTTGGAGATAAAGGTATCCATTCAGGTGGAATTGTAATTGCGATTTCTTGTAATTTAAATGAACCACTTAGTATCCAATAAAAAGGGAAAATGAAAAATATTGTAAAAACTATTAATATTATCATTGATATAACAGCAAAAGCTGATGTTCTTTTTACTTCCATAGTTACTCCTTAATCAACATCATGTGATAAAATTTTAAATTGAAATATTGATATAACTCCAATAATTATTGCAAGAATAACTCCCATAGCAGAAGAAGCCCCATATCTACTTTCAACAATTGCCTTTTGATATACAAGATACATTATAGTTGAAGTAGCATAGTTTGGTCCTCCAGCAGTAAGTAACTGTATAAGTGCAAATATTTGGAAACTGTTAATAGTTGTTACAACTACTATATATAAAGTTGTGGGTTTAATCATAGGCCAAATTATATGAGTAAATGTTTTTTTGTCTGTTGCCCCGTCAATTTTAGAAGCTTCAATTAAGTCTTTGGGAACATTACCTAAAGCGGCTACATATAAAATTATAGGCTGACCAACGCTTGTAGTTATAAGTATAGCTATAATTGCAAATATAGCAGTTCTAGGATTACCAAGCCAGTCAACATTTGTTTTAGTTATATGAGCAGTTTGTAAAATATAGTTTAATATCCCATATTTTGGGTGATAAATCCAGTTCCATACAACAGTAACAGAAACTACAGATGATATGGCAGGAATATAAAAAATACCTCTAAAAAATGATCTTATAAAAGCATTTTTTTCATAAATATTTATTGCTACAAAAATAGAAAATGCAACAACAATAGGAACAGCTATTACTGTTATAAGTAGCGTATTTAACGTTGATTTAATAAATATTTCATCTTTAAATAAATTAATGTAGTGTGATAAACCTACAAAACTAATGTTTCTACCTCTAAATCTAAATAATGAAAGGTAAATACCTTTAATCATTGGATATAGGACAAATGAAGTAAAAAATATAAGTATAGGTAATATAAATAAATAAGCACTGTAATCAACTTTTTTCCAGTTTATTTTTTTTACATTAGCTAACATAAAAGATCCTTTCTTTTTTTGAGAAAGGAGTAAATACCCCTTTCTCATTAATATTTTTTATTTTGCATCTTCAATAGTTTTATTTGCATCATTTACAAATTTATCAAGAGCTTCTTTAACTTTTTGTTGACCATTTAAAATTGATTGTACCATGTTAAACCAAAGTGGTCTCATTTGAGCATAACCATCTATTGTATTATAATATGGACCAAATTGTGCACTTAAGCTTTCTAAGAATTTGATTTCTTTATCTTCACCATATAATCCAGATTTACCTGTAGGTGAGAAGTTTTTAGTTGCTTTAAGTGATCTTTCACCCCATACAGGATCGTTAATAATAAAGTCTACAAATTTTTTAGCAGCAGCAACTTTAGCAGCATCTCCATTATCAAATACAGCAGCACCAGCTAATAAAAATTCAAATTTAGCTTTACCGCTTTCATTAGGGAATGCAACAAATACAGGATCTAATTTACCACTTGCCATAGCTTGAGCATCTTGACCTTTTAATCCAGGAGAATATAAAATTGTACCAGCAGCCTTACCACTTCTAAATGCTTCTAGAGCATCTTTTGCTTCAGCAGAAACACCTTTACCTAATAATTTATTATCGTAAGCTTTCTTTATCCATTCAAGAGCTTTAACCCCATTTTCATCGTTAATAGTATATTTACTTACGTTTTCATCAGTTATCCAAGAGTTAAATAGATTAGAAACAAATGCTCTAGGTCCTTGGTCTCCGGCTTGAGATTTAGTATAGAATAAAATAGGATCTATGCTACTATCTTTTTTGCTTATTTCTGTAAGTAACTTTTCAAATTCAGCAACTGTCCAGTTTCTTCCTTCTTTATTTAAAGGTAATAAATCAGTAACACCTAATTTATCGGTAATAACTTTATTAAATGCCATTAAAAATGGAGCAGTTCCTAAAGGGTATAAGTATAATTTACCTTCATAACTTGAAGCACTTAAAATATTTTTTGAATATTTGCTTTGGTCAACTTCATCAAATGAAACTAAATAACCTTTTTTAGCCCAATCTATTATACGACCTGGTGCATCTATAACAACATCAGGATTTGCTTTTGATTGTATAGCTGTTTCAATTTTTGCAGGACCGTCAGTAAAGTCAATTTTTTGATATTCAACTTTAATGTTAGGATTTTTTTCTTCAAAAGCTTTGATTAACGCTTGATCATATTCTTCAGGTGTTTTAAATTCACTGTCAGAAGTGAAATTAGGGAAAGACCAATATTTAATTGTAACTTTTTCAGAAGCAGTTGAATCTGCTTTTTTAGTACCACAAGAAAGTAACGAAAATGCTAATGTAGAGCAAATTGCAAAATTTTTAAAAAAATTTTTTTTCATAATAACTCCTCCATATATATTAACAATAATTTTTAATTGTTTCATTTATCATCTTATCAAGTTTTATGCAAAGATTTATGTCTTCTTGTGATTTAATAGGTAACATAGGACCTCTTGGTTGACCTGTTTCAATGCCTCTTAAATGTAAAATATATTTTGTAACACCATATAGAGAAGGACCTGAAAGTAAACCGACAATTATTTCATTAACTTTATTTTGAAGTTCACGAGCTTTTTGTATTTCATTGTTTTTAACTAATTCATCAAGTTTTAAAAATAGTTCAGGCATCACACCGTAAGTTCCACCAATACCTGCATCTGCCCCAATCATACGTCCTGCAATAAATTGTTCGTCTGGACCGTTAAATACTAAAAATTCTCCGTTTTTAACTTGTTCTCCTATGTATTTGAATTGTTGCAGTTCAAATGTACTTTCAGATGAACATTTAATACCTATTACTTGTTCCATAGCAGCCATTTCTTTAAATAAATAAAGTGGCAAATTAAATCTTGTAGTTTGTGGAATATGATAGATTATAAATGGTAAATCAGTAGCTTCTATCATAGCTATCCAGTGTTCTTTAATAGCTTTTGGAGAAAATCCGTAATATACACAAGGAATTGAAGATATAGCATCAACACCTACTTCTTTAGCATGTTTTGCAAGTCTAACAGATTCAGTAGTTGAATTAGCTCCTATATGTGCGATGATTGTCAATTTTCCACGTGCTTCTTCCATAACAGCTTCAAGCATAAGTTTTCTTTCTTCTTCATTTTGAAGAACACCTTCACCTGATGAGCCTCCAACATAAAGACCTTTAACACCTTTTTCTATGTAGTATCTTGTAAGAGCTTTTGCTCTTTTGGCACATACATTTCCATTTTCATCGTATGTAGAATACATAGCCATAAAAATTCCTTTAAATTTGTCTAAGTCGTATTTCATTTCAATTCCTTTCTGATAATATAGTAAATACCAAATAGCCCTGCATTATTTTCAAGTGTAGCTAATTCTATTTTCGTACTAAATTTTTTATTTATTATTTTTTTATTTACGTTTTTAATAATAAGAGGTTCTAAGTATTCTTTTTGTGCTGTTATTCCTCCACCTATTATAATTTTACTTGGATTTAAAGTATAAATAACATTTAAAATTCCATGAGTTAAATTTTTTACGAGAGTATTTATAGCATTTTTGCAAATTTTATCGCCTTTTTTTGCATTTTCAAAAATGTATAAACCATCAACTTTTTTTTCTAATTTTTTACTTACATATTCAGTTAAAAATGAAGTTGAAGCAAAATCTTGAAAAATTCCTTTTTTAAAAGGCATATAACCAATTTCACAAGCCATGAAATTGTTACCTTTGTAAATTTTATCATTTAATATGAATGCTCCGCCTACACCTGTTCCTATTGTCATGCAAAACATATTATCAGGTGAATTTGTATAAATATATTCTCCATAAGCAGCACAATTAACGTCATTTTCAACAAAACAAGGTATATTAAATTTTTCTTCTATTATTTTTTTTATTTTTGTCCCTGTATATCCTGGAATTGTTGGACCTGAAAAAATAATTTTGCCTAAATCACTGTCAACAACTCCTGCTGTACATACACCAATTGCATCAATTTTTTTATAATTTGTACATATAGATATAATATCATCTAAAATATTATTTGATGTTTTTGTTTTTCTTGTGGGAATACTACTTATTTTTCCTATTTTGTTATTTTCTATAATAGCGTATTTTATACTTGTTCCACCTACATCAAAACAAAGACATTTCATTTTAATCCCATACCTTTTATAAATCTTTCAGTTATTTCAAGAGGTCTAGTTATAGCTCCACCTACAACAACTGCATAAGCTCCTAAATCAAGCATTTTTTTTGCTTGTTCTGGAGTATGTATTCTACCTTCTGCAATGACAGGAATAGGGATACTTTCAACTAATTGTTTTATTAAGTCAAAATTAGGTGCAGGATCATTTTTTGTATAAGGAGTATAACCGCTAAGAGTAGTACCTACAAAATCAACTCCGGCTTTATATGCATTAATTCCTTCTTCTAAAGTTGATATATCTGCCATTAAAAGGATATTTGGATATTTTTTCTTTATTTTTTCTATGAATTCATTTATTGTAAGACCATCAAATCTTTCACGAAGTGTACAATCAAGAGCAATTATATCTGCTTTAGCTTCAACTAATTCATCAATTTCGTCTATACCAACTGTTATATGTTGTGGAAAGTTATCATATTTTTTCTTAATCAAACCTATTACAGGAACACTTACAGCTTCTTTTATTTTAGATACATCACGAAAACTATTAGCTCTAATACCGCAAGCTCCACCTAAAATAGCAGCTTTAGCCATTAAAGGCATGATTGACATTTCTTCAAGATACAAAGGTTCATGTGAAAGAGCTTGACAGGAAACTATTAGTTGACCTTTTAAAATTTTTAGTATATCTTCTTTTTTCATATTTATATCCTTTCATTCTTTGTTTTTATTTGCAACGGCAATGGCAATTTTCTCTTTTGCATTTGTTGCATTTTTCATGTTTTTTATAGCATAAGCAGTAGCGATTATATCAATTAAATATAATTGTGAGATTTTTGCAATTAATGAACCACCATTAAGGGGAGTTTCTTTACCGGCTGTTAATAGACATATATCAGCCATTTTTGCAATGGGTGACATAATATAATTTGTGATTGCTATTATTTTGCAGTTGTTATTTTTGGCTACATTTAAAGGATATATTAAATCTATGGTTTCTCCGGATAGACTAATAACTATTATTAAATCATTACTAGTTGTAGTTGAAGAATACATTATTTGAAAGTGACTATCAGTTATTGCAGTTGAAAATTTACCATATCTTAAAAATCTGTTTTGCATTTCAATAGCTGCAACTCCTGAAGCACCAAGACCATAAATATATACTTTATTAGATGTTTCAATTAATTTTATAGCTTTATTTATATCTTCTTTATTTATCAACTCTTTAGTGGAATTTATGGTTTTATTTATATTATTATGTATCACTTCAATAAAATCATCACTATTTTCAGGGTTTTCTACCATATTTTCTTTAGCAACTTCTAGTTTAAACTCTATAAATCCTTTATAGCCAAGTTTTTTTACAAAACGAACAATAGTTGCTTCGGATACTTTTATTTTTTTAGTTATTTCTTGTAAAGACATATATGAAACTAAATTTGATTGTTCTATGACAAATTGAGCTATTTTCTTTTCTTGTTTACTAAATGATGGATAAAACGACTGTATCAATGAAATATGCTTCATAACTCTCCTTTAAATACTTCGGGACTTCTAAATCCCGGTTTTATTTCGCCCATTATTAAAAATACGCTATTTCCTATTTTTATTAGTCCTGAACCACAGGTTGCACTGTTTTCATCTTCTCCTATATATTCAAAACTTTCATTAATAAAATTATATTTTAAAATTTTATCATTCCATTTAAAATCTTTTCTTTTGGTTTTAAAATAGTTAATTTTAAAATCGATATTTTCAAGATTTTTAACTGCGTTATCATAAACTTCTTTATTAAATCCACCCATTATTAATAAGGTATTGTCATTGATTTTTGTAAATGCACTACCTGTTAAAGAAATAGGAATATCATCTAATCTATACCATTTATCTTCTGTTATACTATATTTATATGAATCCATATGACATATGTTGCTTGCTCCACCAAATATGTATATATGTTCTTTAAATCCTGCGAACACACATTGTTGACGAGGGATACCTATAAATTTTGCTTTTTTTGTAAGCTTTTTAGTTTTTAAATTTAATTCATATACAAAGTCATTTCCAAAGTATAAGTTATCTTTTAATAAGTATGCAAAGCCACAAATTATTTCAAATCCTATATCATATATTTCGTTTATTATAATCTCATTATTTTCTATGATATATTGATATATTTTTGTATTGCCAGCTCCACCTATAAAGATTATAGAGTTTTTTAAAGATATACTCATACCTCTATCACAAAATATTCCTGATTTTTTATGAGAAATTATATTAAAATTTTCATCTAAAAGATAAATATCATCGTAAACTTTTCTTGTTCCTTCATGTGGAAGTTTACAAGGAAAATTAGAACCTCCAGATATTATAACTTTATTATCAATTACTCCGTACATAAATGATGATACACCTTCATATTTAGGATTTTCAATGTTGTCTATTTGTGTAGGTATTAAACTGATTTTTTTCAATATCATTTTTATCACTAATATAGTATACCCAGATTTTTTTCAAAGTCTAGATGTGAAAATAAAAAAAAATTTCAAAAAAATAAAAAAGTATTGTAAAGTAAATATTATAGTGTCTAAAAAAATTTTTGATTAAATAAAAATAAAATATTTTATAAATTTTTGTTAAATTTTTTTGCTTTTTTTAAATTTCGATGTATACTATGTTTGTAATAAGAAAAATAAATGTTTTTTAGTGATAAAGAATTTATCAAAATTTGAAAGGAATGAGAGTATTGGCAGAAGTAATTTTAAAGAAAGTTGAAAAACAATATCCAAATGGATTTAAAGCAGTACATGGAATAGATTTAGAGATTAAAGATGGAGAGTTCATGGTATTTGTTGGTCCATCAGGTTGTGCAAAATCAACAACACTTCGTATGATAGCAGGTCTTGAAGAAATTACAGGCGGAGAAATTTACATAGGAGATCAATTAGTAAATGATGTTCCACCTAAAGATAGAGGAATAGCAATGGTTTTCCAAAATTATGCACTATATCCTCATATGACAGTTTATGAAAATATGGCATTTGGTTTAAAACTTAGAAAAACTCCTAAAGAAGAAATAGATAGAAGAGTTAAGGAAGCAGCTGAAAAATTAGAAATAACAGAACTTTTAGATAGAAAACCTAAAGAAATGTCAGGTGGACAAAGACAAAGAGTTGCACTTGGACGTGCTATTGTAAGAGAACCTAAAGTTTTCCTATTTGACGAACCACTTTCAAATCTTGATGCAAAATTAAGAGTTTCAATGCGTGTTAGAATAACACAATTACATAAAGAGTTAAAAACAACAATGATATATGTTACTCATGATCAAGTAGAAGCTATGACTATGGGAGATAGAATAACAGTATTAAAATTTGGTAGAATAATGCAAGTTGACACACCTCTTAACCTATATCATAGACCTGCAAATAAATTCGTTGCAGGATTTATTGGATCACCTACTATGAACCTTATAGAAGCAACTTTAGTTGAAAAAGATAATAAAGTTTATGTTAATATTGACGGGGTAGATATAGAATTAGTTGAAGAAAAAGCTCAAAAAGTTAAATCATATGTTGGTAAAAAAGTAATATTTGGTATAAGACCTGAATCAATAACTGTAGGTCAAGGTATAGAAGGAGATATAAGCGTTGTAGAGCAAATGGGAAATGAAGAATACATATACTTTAATTTAGGTAATGCACAATGGACTGCAAGAATTAATGTTGAAGGTATAGATCAAGTTAAGAAAACAGGAAAATGCTTATTCGGATTTGATACTTCAAAATGCCATATATTTGATATAGAAACAGAAGAGAATATCAGCCTATAATGAAAGTTAAAATAAAGGACATTGCAACAAAATTAAACTTGTCATCGTCTACGGTAAGTTTAGTTTTAAACAATAGACCTTCAAGAATTTCTGAAAAAACTAGATTAAAGATATTATCTATGGCAGGTAAATTAAATTATAGTAAAGATATAGAAACAGATATTGAAGATAAAATAAATATAAATACTATAGGAATTTTAATTACAGACCTTGATAAGAGATATGATTTAGAACTGGTTATGAATATCAGAAAAAAATTAAAAGAAAAAATGTATACTTCTTTTATTATTGAAACTACTGACAACATAGATGAAGTATTAAATTGTTTAGATAATCTAATGGCTAAGGGTATAGATGGAATAATTTTAATAGCTCCAAAAGATGTTGACAAAATTTTAGATAGTTATTTTGATATTTTTTCAATACCTGTTGTAATATTTAATAAAAATGCATATACGGGTAATTCCAATTGTGTTTATATTGATTATGATGAGATAAAAAAAGAGATACAAAATAAAGGTGAAAAAATAGTAGAAATTAATAATATAGAAGATGCGATGAATTATAAAAAAGGCATTTGTCTTGAAGAAACCGATATTACGAAAGCCTTTCATATTAAAAGTGTTTTTATAGATAATAGCTATATAGCAAAAAAAATAACTGATTTACTGATACAAAATATAGAAGATAAAGATATGAAAACAAAAGAAATTATAATTTCTCCAAAAATATAAAAAAAGTACCGAAGTTTTTTGGTACTTTTCTTTTATAATTAATATTTATCAAGTATTGCCTGTGTACTATGCCAAGATAAAGTAGCACATTTTATTCTTGCAGGCATATCTTTTGTCATTTCAAGTATTACAGCATCTTTTAATAAATCTTTTTCATTTTCAGTTATTTCATCACCTTTTATCATTTTAAAGAAGATTTTTAGTATATTTTTCGCTTTTTCAATATTTATTCCTTTAATTGCTTCAATTAACATTGCGGTAGAAGCCGTTGAAATAGCACAACCATTTCCAATAAAAGACATATCTTTAATTATACCGTTTTGTATATTTGCCATAACTGATAAATCATCTCCGCAACTTGGATTATGTCCTCTTTCAACATCTGTGGCATTTAAAATATCTTTTTTTAAATCATTTCTATTTGCATATTCAAGCAGTGTTAATTGATATACTTTTTCAAGTTCCATTTTATCTCCTGTAAGTTATATTTTAAATATTTCTTTTACCTTGTAAAGTGCATTAATAAGCATATCTATATCTTTTGATGTATTATATATCCCAAGACTTATTCTACAAGTTGAGTTAATACCCATAAAATTTAATAAAGGTGCAGTACAATGTTGCCCTGAACGTACAAAAACTTTGCATTTATCTAAAATGAAAGCTGTATCATGAGAATGCACGTTTTTAACATTGAATGAAATAACACTTACTCTGTCTGTATTTTCATAATAAAGTTCAATAAAATCTAAATTTTTTAGTCTAAATAAAAGCTCCATCATTAAATTATTTTCTATTTTTTGTATTCTTGAATATCCAATATCTTCTATATAGTCAATGGCTTTTGAAAGACTTAATATAGCGGGTGTATCAAGTGTTCCTCCTTCAAATTTTTGAGGAGGTAGTGCATATGTTGATATATTTTCCTCAACATATTCTATCATATCCCCTCCATATAAAAAAGGAGGCATTTCATTTAAAATATCTTTTTTTGCATAAAGTATTCCAACTCCAAAAGAACTAAACATTTTATGACCTGAAAAAACTGCAAAATCAACATTCCAAGTAGAAAAATCATGTTTAAAATGTGATATTGATTGAGCACAATCTAGTAGAACTTTAGCGTTTTTTGTATGTGATAATTCAATTATAGTATTAAAATCTTGTATTATACCTGTAGTATTCACAACAGCAGATAAACAAACAAGTTTAGTATTGTCGTTTAATTTATATTTAAAATCTTCAATATCTAATTGACCGTCATTTTTAAGATAGATATATTTTAGTTTTGCTTTTGTCTTTTTTGCTACAAATTGCCACGGAACTAAATTTGCATGATGATTTGAAATAGCAATTAAAATTTCATCATCTTTGTCAAAAAAATTTAGACCGTAACTATATGCCAGTATGTTTATAGCTTCAGTAGTATTTTTAGTGAAAATAACTTCATAGTCTTCATTTGCATTTACGAAACTTTTAACTTTTTTTCTTGTATTTTCGATAATTGATTTACTTATTATTGAAAGTTCATAAGAACCTCTACCTGCGTTTGCATTAAAATTTGAGTAGTATTCATTAATAGCATCAATTACTATTTTAGGTCTTTGACTTGTAGCACCAGTATCTAAGTAGCTAAAATCATCTTTTAAAAATATTGGAAAGTCTTCTCTTAAATTATCACTTAACATAAAACTCCTATAACATTCTTTTGTTTAATTCTGTAAACATTTTTTCTTTAATATCATCGATTTCAATTTTTTCAAAGATAGGTCTAAACGCAGATTCTACTATTATTTTCTTTGCTTCTTTAGGATTAAATCCTCTTGACATTAAGTAAAATAGTCTATCTTCGTCAACTTTTCCTACAGATGCAGCGTGAGCTCCAACAACATCATCTTCATCGCAAAGCATAGCAGGTATAGCATGTATAGTGATAGTATCATCAAGTAATATTGAAAATTCTCCTTCACTTGCTGTTGATTTACTGCAACCTTTATAAAAATAGATATTACCTCTAAATATTTTATGACCGAAATCTTTTGTTGCACCTCTTGCTTCAATATTACCGTTACCATATTTTCCGTGGAAAAGTAAAGAATATTCATAATCTGCTTTTCTGTTTTCATCAACTAAATATGCTGGTAAAAATAATATATCAGCTCTGTCTCCAAGTAATCTTGATTTTGCAGCTACTGCATTTATTTTTGAACCAAGTTCAAGATCATAATATTCAACTTTACTATCATTATAATTTAAAAAATCAGTTTGAGTAAAGTTTTTAGAATTTTTGTTTAAATTTTGTAAATTTATTATTTCTAATTCGGATCTATCTTTTGCATTTACTCTTAAATATCCGTTGTGATAACCGAAACTATCATCAAAGCTTTCATAATATATTAGTATTTTTGCTTTGGCATCTTCTTCAACATCTATTTCTATTCCATTAATTAGTATATTATTTTCTTTATTTAAAGTATATTTGATAACTATCATATTTTCAACATTTTTATTAATTTTAATGTGTAATTTATGATTTAATCTTTGTTTATTTTCAATTTCAAAATACTCACCTAAACCTCTATATGGTTTTGGTCTTGCTAGTTCAGGTTCATTTGAAATTATTATTCCGTCTTGTTCTATATTTTGCATGCTAACATTAAAATTGCTAAATTCTTGTATTGGAATTTCATCTACAACTTGATAGTCCATTCTTTTCCAATATGGTTTTTTAATATCTAAATAATTCATAATTCACCTACCCTATTGTTCCTTCAAGTTCTATTTCTATAAGTCTATTAAGTTCAACTGCATATTCTAATGGCAATTCTTTAGATATAGGTTCAACAAATCCTCTAATAATCATAGCTTTTGCTTCATCAGCTGTTAAACCTCTTTGCATTAAGTAAAAAATAGCATCATCTGAAATTCTACCTATAGATGCTTCATGTCCTATATCAATATCATCAGTATTAACAACAATAGTAGGTATAGTATCGGATTTCGACATGTTATCAAGCATTAATGATTCACATTCAGCAGTAGATTTAACTCTTTTTACACCAGGTACAACTTCAAGTAAACTTCTATAGCCAGCCCAACCGCCATTTTTTGATATTGATTTAGAATTAACTTTTGAACTTGTGTATGACGCTGCATGAATTGTTTTACAACCTGTATCAAGATATTGACCTGCTGCTGCAAATGTAACACCTGTGTATTCACATCTTGAATGTTCACCTTTTAATATACTTAATGGATATAACATTGAAACCTTTGAACCGAATGAACCTGAAATCCATTCTATGACACCGTGTTCTTCAACAATAGCCTTTTTTGTATTAAGGTTATACATATTTCTTGACCAGTTTTCTATTGTAGAATATCTAAGTCTTGCTCTTTTACCTATATATAATTCAACAGCTCCTGCATGTATCACATTTTTATTATATTTTGGTGCAGAACAACCTTCTATGAAATGCACATCTGCATCATCTTCAACTATTATTATTGTATGTTCATATTGTCCAGCCTCTGGAGCATTAAGTCTAAAGTATGATTGTATAGGTTTTTCTACTTTAACTCCTTTGGGGATATATAAAAATGTACCTCCTGACCAAACAGCAGCATGTAGTGCTGCAAATTTATGATCATCTATAGGTATAAGCTGCATAAAATATTTTTGTACTATATCAGGATATTTTTTTATCGCAGTTTCAATATCTGTATATATTATTCCTTGTGCTTCCAATTCTTTTGATAACTTATGGTAAACTACAGATGAATCATATTGAGCTCCAACTCCACCTAGAGATTTTTTTTCAGCTTCAGGTATACCAAGTCTATCAAATGTGTTTTTTATATATGAAGGAACATCGTCCCAATTATCTGACATTTGTTTTGCATTTGGTTCTAAGTAATTTATTATATCATCAATATCAAGATCCGATAAATCTGCACTCCAAGTAGGCATAGGTTTACTGTTAAATACTTTAAGACCTTCTAAACGTATATTTAACATCCATTCAGGTTCTTGTTTTTTTTCTGATATTTTTCTTACAATATCTTCATTTAAACCTTTACCTGTGGAATATTTTGCGTCTACTTCATCTTTAATATCGTAAACTCCTCTTTCAATATCGGCAACGTAAGTTCTTTTTCTTTCTTCCATAGATATACCTTTCTATTTCTTGAATTGTTCAAATCCGTTTTGTTCAATAAAGTTAATTAATTCTTTACCACCACTTTTTACAATTTTTCCATTAACTAATATGTGTACAAAATCAGGTTGTAAATATTCTAAAACCTTATCATAGTGTGTAATTATTATCATTGACGAATCATCTCTTTTAAGAGATCTTATACCTTCAAATACAGTTTGTGTAGCATCTCTATCAAGACCTGAATCTGTTTCATCAAGTATTGCGATTTTTGGCTCTAAAACTGCCATTTGTAGTATTTCATTTTTCTTTTTTTCACCACCTGAATAACCAACATTTAAGTGTCTGTCACAGTATGAAGGATCTATGTTTAATTCTTTCATTTTATTTACTAAATATTTTTTAAATCTTGTAAAATACTGTTTTTCTCCACTTACAGCTTCTTTTGCTGCTCTTAAAAAATCTTCTAAAGTTAATCCAGGTATTTCTTCAGGATATTGAAATGATAAAAATATACCCGCTCTAGCTCTCTTATCAACACTAAGTTCTGATATATCTTCACCATCTAATATTATTTCACCTTTAGTTACTTCATAATTAGGATGTCCTACAAGTACACTTGCAAGTGTTGATTTACCTGCACCGTTAGGTCCCATTATTACATGGATTTCACCACGATTAATTGATAAATTTATACCTTTTAATATTTCTTTTTCTTCTACTCTTGCATGTAAATCTTTGATATCTAATAATTTCATATAAATGTAGTATGATAAAATACCATACTCTCCTTTCTTATACATCTAATTTAGTAGTATTTATATATTTGTAATGATTACAATTAAATTATATAGTTATATACTTTGATTGTCAAATAGTTTTTAAGTTAAAAATGTAGTTTATAAAATGAGTAAATAATCAGTAAAATTAGTGAAAAAATATATTTGTGAAATAGGCTCATTTATTTAATTTTATAGATGGAAATAAAAAAAGTGGGCAAATAAAAAAAAGAGAAAATAAAAGGCATTGTAACTTATAAGAAAGTCCATTTTGAAAAGGTCTTGACACACACACACACACACAGTGATATTATAAAAAAATAATGAAATAAATTAAATATTGGGAAGGTAAATGTATGTGGGTAGTAATTTTTTTGCTTGCAATAATATTTTTATTATGTAAGGTACTTGTTGAAAATCAAAAAAAATTAAAAATTAAACAAATAATAGAAGAATATGATTTGAAAATTGAGAATAAGTTAAAGCCATTAATTAAAATATGTGATAAGAAAAATATTATATTATTACATGAAAATAAAATTATAATATATGATTTTAATTTTAATGAAATATTTGCACACCCTTATAATACAGTAATAGAAATAAATAAAATAATATCAATAAAAATTTCAATGTTTTTTGAAATTGTTTATGAAGATGAAAATGGTAAAGAAAATAATGTAAAAGTAAAATTATTTAATAATGAAAATTTTTATAAATGTCAGACATTAATTTATGAGACAGTCAAACAATATGGTGAAGCAAATATCTTATATTATATAAATGAGGAATATATTAAATTATATGATGATAAACTTCTAATAAAAACAGGTAATAGAAAAATAAAAAATATAAAATTAAATGAATTAGAAAAATTTCAAATAGTAGAAAAATCATTTATGTATGAATTGTACATTTATTCAAAGAATGCAAAGGATGTATTAAATATTTTAATAGGGTATATTCCATATATTAAATATTTAGAAAATAAAATTTTTAATGAAAAAAATAAATACAATTTGATAAATAATGATTTAGTAATGGTATTATTGGGTATTGATAATTATTTAGCGGTTTATAAATCAGAAATTCATATAAAAAGTAGAAACAACAGTTCATATGTAATAAAAATACCATTAATCAAAATAGTTAAATTAGAAATAATCGAACAAAAATTAAAAAAATATTTAAAGATCATTTGTAAAAATGAAAATAGTGTTTATGATCTTGAAACATTTGAAGAATATACTGTATCTTTTAATAACTTAGCTGTTATAAATGAATTACTTATGGAATTAAAACAAAAAATTGAGAATAAAGATCAAAATTTTTATGATGTAAATTATAACGTAAATCAAGAATCAAATGAGTTAATAGAATCTGAAAGTTTGAAAGAAAATTTCACATGGGAATTTGATGAATTGATGCAATCTGAAGAAAATGACAATAATAATGAGCAGACTTTTTATGATATAGATAGAGAGTTAGAATTGGAATCTGATGAATCAGAACATTTTGAAACAGATGAAGAAGATGATGATGATTTTGAAACAGGAGTTAGACAGGAAATAGAAGATAATAAGAAAGATATTAAAATAGAAATATTAGAAGTAACTTTAAAAAAATTAAATTTAGAAATAGTTAATTATAATTTAAATTATGATGAAGATTCTATTTCATTTATATTTGAAATATGTTCAACATCTAGTGAAATTGACAAGAAAACACTTGATTATTCTGTGAAAGTTAATTTATATGATGTAAGTGGCAAAATCATTGATTCATCAAGTGCATATATAGGTGATAGTTTTGAAGGTTATGATGTATTTAAAGTTGATTTTTATAATGTAAAAACAAGCAGAGTAAATAATGCAAAAGTATACTTTAGTAAAGGATATTGATAGTAGAAATAAAATGGAAAATAAAGAAAAAGCAATT
Source organism: Caviibacter abscessus (assembly GCF_001517835.1). Classification (NCBI taxonomy): domain Bacteria; kingdom Fusobacteriati; phylum Fusobacteriota; class Fusobacteriia; order Fusobacteriales; family Leptotrichiaceae; genus Caviibacter; species Caviibacter abscessus. The sequence goes on along the minus strand of NZ_LOQG01000011.1, from coordinate 21,082 downwards.
CATTTATTTGAATTTACAAAACAACTATATAAACAAAAATATTCTCAAATATATGTAATTGAAAAAGAAGAATGGTATGAATATATAAATAATAAGAATAATGAATTAATAAATTTTAATTTTGAAGATGATATGATAAAACCTATAAAATTAGCTGAAGAACCTCCAGTACCAAATGAATTAAAAAAATATGGAATAAAAACTCCAAATGAAACAATAAATTCAGATTTATATAAAAATAATGGAATATTGAAAGCTATTTTTGCCAAATGGAAATTGGAATATAATAATTGGGAAAGTAAGGTAAAAAATCAAAAAAAATGTTTGTATTTTTTTAATAAATTAAAGGAAAAATATAATTTTTTAGAAAATGAGTCTGAACGTTTTGAATTAGTTGTGGGTAATTTATTTATAAAGTATTATGATAAGATAGAATATCCTTTATTAACAAAAAGAATTTTAATAGATTTTGATGCGAAAAAAAGTATAATTAGATTACAACAAACAAATTCAAATATTGAGTTTAATGATGGGATACTACAAGAATTTGATATCATTGATAATGTAAATAATTTGAAAAAATTAAAAGAGGACATAAAGGAAAATTTAAATAATATTTTTGATCAAAACTTAGTAGATTATATCCGTGGTTTAAAAAACATATTAAGTGAAAATTGTGAAATATATTTAAAGCCAGTACTTTTTATAAAAAAGAAAAACCAAGGTATAATACGCTCACTTGAAAATATTATAGAAGATATAAAAAATAGAAAAGATTTACCTAATCCAATACAACGTTTAATAGAACCAAATGTTATTAGTAAAGATGATGATTATGAAGAAAAAACTTTAAATCAAAAGCTGTTTGAAATTGGTGGAGAATCACAAGAAATTTTATTATATAAAGAAGCAAATAGAGAGCAATTGGAAATAATAAAGCAAATAGAAAAAAATGATGCAATTGTTGTTCAAGGACCGCCAGGTACTGGGAAAACACATACTATTGCAAATCTTATAGGATATTTTTTATCACAAGGGAAAAATATACTAGTTACTAGTTATACCAAGAAAGCTTTAAGTGTTATAAAAGATAAGATACCAAGTAATATACAAAGTTTGTGTGTTTCATTAGTGGATGACAATAATGATGAAATGGAAAAATCAATTAATGGAATAAGTGACTATGTATCTAGACATAATAAAAGAAAATTAATTGAAGAAATAAAAGAGCTAGAAATTATTAGAAATAATACATTTAAAGAAATACAAGATATAAGAAATAAAATTTATTCAATTAGACAAAAAGAAAAACAGACTATAACTTATTTAGGGACAGGGTACAGTCTTCAAGAAATAGCAAAATTTATAGGTGATAATGAAAAAAATGTACGTCATATTATACCTGGAGAAATTAAAGAAAAAGACATACCTATTCCAGTAACGTTGGAAGAACTAGAATATGTTTATTCTTTAAGTGATGGTAGTGAAGAGTGTTCATTACCTGATATTAATTATGTCATATCTCCTGAAAAATTTGAAGAAATACAAAATAATATTCAGAATTATGAAAAAGTGAAAAACGAATTTAATAACAAATTAAGTGAAATTTTAAAAACTAAAGTCAATTTAAAGTTACCTGATTTGACAAAATATAAAATAGAATCAATGGTTAAGTTAAAAAAACTTGTTAAAATGTTTGACTATAATAATCAGCAAAAATGGGAATATAATTTAATAAGAGATGGCTTTAATTTAAATGGATTTGGTAAACACTGGATAGATTTAATTTCTGATATAAAACAAATATATGAATATACTATTAATAATTCTAAAGTGCTTATAAATAACAATTTTGAACTTTTGCAAAAAGAGATAAATTATACAGAGCTTATAAAATCATTAGATGACAAATTCAATTTTTTTAATTTACTGAATAGTTCTAACAAAAAATGGTCTAAAATAATAAAAATTAATGGAAAATCTCCAGAATTACCAAAAGATAAAGAAAAAATAAAAATATATCTAAACTATAAAATGAATTTAGATAAGTTAAATTTACTATGGACAAATAATATAGCAAATAATGGAGGACCTGATTTTGAAAGCTTAGGAGTAAGACCTGAAGAAACAACTTACAATTATATTGCACTAATTGAAAAATATTTATATTGGTATGAAAATGTAGTATTACCGCTTATTAAGGAATATAAAATAGATTTTAGTTTTATAAGAAAAAATATTCCGGATAATAGTGTTTTTTGTGAGATTTTATTTGAATATATTCATAGTGTCATATCAAAATATATTGATTTTGTATATTCAAATAAGGAAATGGGAAAAAGTAAAGGATTGTTATCAAATTATAAATCCTTAAGTTGTAATGAGCTTTTTGATAGTTTAGTATCATTTAATATTGAAAAATATAAAACAGATTATGAAAATTTAAAAATTAAAAGCGAAAAATATAATAATGTTAAAAGAAAAGAAATAATATCAAAAATAAGAGAATATGCACCTGATTGGGCATATCAAATTGAAAAAAATGAAAATAAAAAACAAGAAATATTAGATAATTTTGAAATAGCGTGGAAATGGAAGCAATTTTGTAAAATTTATGATGAAATTGAAGCTGAAAATGAGCAAACGTTATTAGATGAAAGTAATAAAAAGAGCATAAAATTAAGGAAAATAACATCAGAATTAGTTGAGAAAAAATCTTGGTTATGTTTAATAAAAAATGCTGAACAAGATTATGCAAAATTTTCTGCTTTAAATTCTTGGAAAACTACAATAAAAAAAATTGGTAAAGGTACAGGGAAAAAAGCTGCATCATTAAAAATAGAAGCTCAAAAATTAATGGTAGATTGTCAAAAAATTGTTCCAGTATGGATTATGCCAATAACAACAGCTTTAGAAAATTTAAAAGTTGGTGAAAATAAATTTGATGTTGTAATTATTGATGAAGCGAGTCAAGCTGATATTTCAGCTCTTTCAATTATGTATTTTGCAAAGAAGATAATTATTATTGGTGATGATGAACAAGTAAGTCCAGATGCTGTTGGTGCAAAAGTGGAATTATCTGAAAAAATATCTAATTTACATTTAAAAAATATAATCCCCAATAGTCATTTATATGACTTAAAAACATCTATATATACAATAGGTAGTCTATATTTTAGAACATTAAAATTAATTGAACATTTTAGATGTGCTCCAGAAATAATAGGGTATAGTAATATGCTGTCATATAATGGAGAAATAAAACCATTAAGAGATATAAGTGATTTAAAAGTAAAACCAGCTACGATAGCATATAGAGTAAATGGTAAACGTAAATTAACTCAAAAAATAAATGAAGAAGAAGCATATAATATAGTTGCATTAATGATGGCGTGTTCAAATCAAAAAGAATATGAAAATATGACATTTGGCGTTATATCTTTATTAGGAGATGAACAAACAACATTAATTCAGAAATTAGCTGATCAGTATATGGGATATGAAGAATGTTCGAAAAGAAAATTATTATGTGGAAATCCATCATATTTTCAAGGTGATGAAAGAGATATAATTTTTATTTCTCTTGTAGATAGTAACGCTAGTGAAGGACCAGTAAGAAAAACGACTGAAGGGACAGAAAATAGTACTAAAAAACGATACAATGTTGCTGTAAGTAGAGCAAAAAATCAAGTGTGGGTTGTACATTCTTTTGATTCCAAAAATGATTTAAAAGAAGGTGATTTAAGAAAAAGTTTAATAGAATATATGGATAATCCAATCAATAGTCTAGTAAAACAAAATGAAATTAAAATAAAATCTGATTCACCTTTTGAGGAAGAAGTGGCAACAAATTTATATACAAATGGATATAACATAGTACAGCAATATGAAGTTGGAGCTTATAGAATTGACATAGTTGTAAAATATAAAGATAAAAAAATAGCTATTGAATGTGATGGAGAAGCTTATCATAGTGGTGAACAAAAGTTGTTAGAAGATATGGAAAGACAAACTCTTCTTGAAAGATTAGGCTGGACTTTTATTCGTATAAGAGGAAGTGAATATTACAGAAATAAAGAATTAACTTTAAAAAGAGTTAGAGAAGCATTATCTGGTTATGGAATAAATCCAGAACTTTTAAGCTCAAATGAAAAAATAGAAACTCAAGAATTAAAAAATAGAGTTATATTTTCAGCAAGCCAAATATTAAGAAAGATAAGTATAAATAGAAGTTATTCAGATATTTAATATGTTATAGGGTAAGATAAATAGTCTTACCTTTTTTATTTTAAAATTTAAAAATTTTTTCTTGTATTTTTACAATATCAAGGTATAATACAAGTGTAACGGTTTCTAAGAAAAGGAGGAATGCTTAATGAGTGTTACAATAGAAGATGTTGCAAAGAAAGCTGGTGTATCAAAAACAACAGTTTCAAGATATCTGAATGGAAAATATGAATTTATGTCAAAAGAAACCAAAAACAGAATTGAATGTGTAATAGATGAATTGGAATATGTACCTAACAGTATGGCAAGAAGTTTGAAAAACCAAAATAGCAAAATAATAGGTTGTACAATTGCAGATATTGAAAACCAGTTTTCAAGTTTCATATTTAAAGGTGTTAGTGAAGTTTGTAAAAAACATGGATATAGGGTTTTAGTTGCTGAAATAAATGATAATGAAGATGATGAAAGAGAAGCGATAGAATCGCTTATGTCATATAATATTGATGGATTGATAATAAATACAACGGGAAGTAATGATGAATATTTAATAAATTTAAAAAAATCAAATAATATTCCTATAGTTTTAGCAGATAGAAGTATTGCTGAAAATAATGTTCTTGATACGGTAACAAGTAACAATTATGAAGCGACTTATGAATGTATGAAACATTTAAAAAAACAAAATTATACAAAGGTAGCGTTTTTCACATATGACATGACAAATAATAGCGTTAAAATAAAAAGATATGAGGCATATTGTCATGCTATGAAAAAACTATTTAATTTAAATCCAAAAGATTATACATATATTTTAAAAAATAAAAGTTTGGTTAATTATGATAAAGCATTAAAAGATTTTATAGAAACTAATAAAAATGAAAATATAGCGATATTTACAGTAAATGGAGTTATTTTACTTGAAGTTTTAAAAAGTTTAAAAAAATTAAATTATGATATAGAAAAAGATGAAATAGGTATTTGTAGCTTTGATGATTGGGGTTGGGCTGAGTTAATAGATAAAAAAGGGATAACTACAATTAGTCAAAAATCATATGAATGCGGTGTGAAATGTGCAGAATTGGTTTTTGAAGGAATAGAGTTTCCAAATAAACAAGTTGATTATTTAGAAATACCAGCAAAATTAATTGCTAGAGGTTCTACAAAAAAAAGAGAGGTTAAGAAAAAATGAAAAAGGTAATGCTTATTGGAGAGCCTTTGACATTGTTTATAGCAAACAAGGTTGGAAATTTAGAAGATATTACTGAATTTACTAGAAAAGTTGCCGGAGCTGAATTAAATGTTGCAGTTGGGCTTACAAGATTAGGGTATAATGCGAAATATCTTACAAATTTAGGTGAAGATCCATGTGGGAAAAGTATAATAAAATTTTTGAAAAAAGAAAATATAGGTACTGATTGTATAAAGGTTTTAGATGGTGAAAAAACTGGCGTACAATTAAAAGCGAAAACAACAAGCGGAGATCCTGAAGTTTCTTATTATAGGACAAATACGGCTGCTTGTAAAATATCTGAAAAAGATATAGAAACTGTAGATTTTAAAGAAATTGATTTACTACATATAACAGGGATACCTCTCGCAATATCAGAAAGTTTTAAAAAAGCGATTATCTATGCGATAAAAAAAGCAAAAGAAAACGGTGTTATTGTAACATTTGATCCTAATATTAGAATTAGTATGTGGAAAGATAAAGATCAAATGAAAAAAACAATAAATGAAATAGCTATAATGTCTGATTATTTTATACCAGGGATATCGGAATGTGAGTATTTAATTGGTGAAAAAGAGATAGATAAAATTTCTGAAAAATATTTTTATATGGGTGTTAAAAGAATTATAGTAAAAGATGGCTCAAAAGGTTCATATTATATTGATAAAAATAGTAAAATATTTGAATCTGGTTTTATAGTTGATGAAGTGGTTGATACTGTAGGTGCAGGAGATGGATTTGCAGTTGGTATAATAAGTTCAATATTAGAAAATTTAAGCGAAAGTGATATGCTTATAAGAGCAAATGCGATAGGTGCAATTCAAGTTATGAATGAAAGTGATAATGAAGGGTTGCCTACATATGATAAATTACAAAAATATATACAAAATACAAAAAGGAGAAAATAGATGAAGGAAGCAGTTTTAAAAAAAATAAAAGATAATATTTTAGTTGCAGTAGTTCGTGGAAAAGATGATGAAGATGCTTACGAAATATCTAAAAAAATTATAGCAGGTGGAATAAAAACAATAGAAGTTACTTTTTCAACACCCTATGCAGACAACGCAATTGAAAAATTAAGTAAAGAATATTTAAAAGACAATGATGTAGTTATTGGTGCTGGAACTGTATTAGATGAAATAACAGCAAGAATAGCTATATTAAGAGGGGCAAAATTTATTGTATCTCCACATCTTAATACAGAAATTTCTAAAGTTTGTAATAGATATGCTATACCTTATTTACCAGGTTGTGGAAGTGTAACAGAAGTTTTAAATGCAATTGAAGCAGGTTCAGATGTTGTTAAATTATTTCCAGGAGCATTACTTGGACCTTCATATATTAAAGATGTTAAAGGACCTATACCTTATGCTAAAATGATGCCTTCAGGAGGAGTTAGTATAGATAATATAGATGTTTGGCTAAAAAATGGAGCATACGCTGTAGGTATAGGAAGTGCTTTGGTAAAAAATGGGCATGATAATATATCGATTGAGACAAAAAAATTCGTTGATAAAATTAAAAGTTTAAATTTATAGTTGACATATTTAAAAATCAATATATACTTACAATGTAAAACGGTTTATAAAAAAATATATAAATTTATGTAAGGTTTTAAAATATGGATTTAGAAATAATTAGCAAAAGAAAAAAGTATTTAATAGATGAAAAATCAATTTTGACAGATAAATTAGAAAATAATGCACAAATAGCAATTGAAAATCTTAAAAATCTTGATAATTTATCTGTTAATGATATGAAATTGAAATATAACTCAATACTTGATGTATGTAAAGCTTATAGTTCTTTTGGAACGAAATATTTTAATAAAGAAGAAATTTTAAAATATATAGTTGATAAAATTAAGACTATGAGAGTTAGATATTATAACTTATCATCTGTAGAACATACAAATTGGTGGCAATGGGAAATAGGAATACCGTTACTTTTAAATGATATTTTTGTTTTAATTGGAGATAAATGTATTGATGAAATGAAAAAGAATTTGGAAGTTTCACATTATTTTCAAAGTGATGAAAGATATTCAGGTAATAATCCTGTTGCGATACATCCGACAAATAATCCGTTTAGAGAATCTACTGGAGGTAATAGAGTAGATACAGTTAAAATCTCTTTTTTAAGAGCAGCTCTTTTAAAAGAAGATTTGAAAAAACCACTTAAAGCTTTGTCTGTTGTTTGGAATTATAACTACGAAAACGGTACACTAAAAGATGGGTTTTATAAAGACGGTTCATTTATACAGCATGATACAGTACCATACAACGGGACATATGGAAATGTGCTTTTAATGGGAATCAGTGAAATTTTATATCTTATATCCGATACACCTTTAATAAGTGAATTATCATATATTGATGAATTGATTAATATAATTTTTAATTCATTTGAACCATTTTTCTATAATGGAATTTTTCCAGATATGTTAAGCGGAAGGGCAATTGATAGAAAAGATAGTAGTGATTATAAAATTGGACATATGATAATATCGTCTCTACTTATTTTTAATGAATTTTTAAAATCTGGTGAACATAAAGAGAAACTTGAACACTTTATAACCAGAGAAATAAAAAACAACAAAGTATATGATTTTTTTGAAAATGAAAATTCAGCATTTATTTATGAGCTAGGGAAAAAACTTTTAGACAAAAATATAATTGTGAAAGAATATGAAGATAATATCAAAATTTCTAATACAATGAGTAGAATATTTATAAGAAATGAAAATTTTTCAATAGGAATAGCAATGCATTCAGATAAAGTTTCCAATTTTGAAACTATGAATGGTGAAAATGAAAAAGCTGGTTTTACCGGTGATGGAATGTATTATTTATATACAAAAGATGGTGATTTAACATATCTTAATTATTGGAATAATGTAGATCATAAATTTATAGCAGGAACTACTGAAATATTTGAAGATGAAATACCCACTACTGTAAGACTTTCAAAAAACACAAAATTTGCAGGTAGTATAAAATATGGATATAAGTCATTAACATATATGGATTATTACAATTACAATGATAAATTGCATTCAAATAAGTTATGGATATTTTTAGAAAATAAATTATTATTTTTAGAATATGGAATAAATAATATTAATAATACATATACGACAATAGATAACAGAAAGTATACAAAACTTCCTGATATATACATAGAAAATGAAAAAATTTCATATGAAATTAATAAAAAATATGTTTTGTCGGGAAATATGATAAGAGTAAATGATATAATTTATGAATTTATAGAAAAAGATTTAGTGTATTTTACTGTTTTTAAAAGAGATATATATTATTTTGTAACTATATATAATGAATATACAAATAAAAATAAACTTGTTTGGTTATTAAACTTAACTAAACAAAAAAATGATGAAAATATAGAAATAGAATATATTGATAAAGGTGTAAAAGTAAAACATTTATGTGATACTTTTATACTTAAAGAAAATGAGTACATAAAAATAAATGAGAATAAATTAAATTTTTAAATAAAAGGAGGACTATGTATGACTGAATACTTAAAAGACTTATTTTCATTAGATGGTAAAATTGCAATTGTAACTGGTGGGAATACAGGTTTAGGACTAGCATATTCAAAAGCTTTAATGGAAGCTGGAGCTAATATATTAGTAACAACATTTGATGATGATATAAATGAAATAAAAGAATATGCAGATAAATTAAATAAAAAAATTGTTTTTGTGAAAGGTGATTTGACTAAAAAAGAAATTAGAAATCAAGTTATAGATACTTGTTTAAAAGAATATGGAAAAATTGATATTTTAGTTAATAATGCAGGAACAATAAGAAGAGCACCTTTACTTGAATATAAAGAAGAAGATTGGAATGCTGTAATTGATATAAACTTAAATTCTTTATATTTCCTATCACAAAGTGTTGCAAGAGTAATGGTTGAACAAGGTCATGGAAAAATAATAAATATAGCATCAATGCTATCATTTCAAGGTGGAAAATTTGTACCGCCATATACAGCAAGTAAGCATGGTGTAATGGGACTTACCAGAGCATTTGCAAATGAGTTGGCACAACATAATATACAAATAAATGCAATAGCTCCTGGATATATAAAAACAGCTAATACAAAGCCTATAAGAGATGATGAAAAGAGAAATGCGGAAATACTTGGAAGAATACCGGCAGGTAAATGGGGAGAAGTATCAGATTTAATGGGAGCAGTAATATTTTTATCAAGTAAAGCATCAGATTATGTGAATGGGCATACATTAGCGGTAGATGGAGCTTGGCTTGCAAGATAAAATAAGGAGAATTATAAAAAATGAAAATTGAAGTTAGACACAGTGTACATCCTGAAGACTCAAAGGGATATACTACTGAAAAATTAAGAAAAAATTATTTAATTGAAAAATTATTTGTTGCAGATGAAGTTAATTTAACTTACTCTCATATAGACAGAGTAATAGTTGGAGGAATAACACCTGTTACTAAAGAACTTGAATTAGGATATACAAAAGAATTAGGAACTGAATATTTTCTTGAAAGAAGAGAACTTGGTGTAATAAATATAGGTGGAAAAGGGAAAATAATTGTTGATGATGAAGAATATGAAATGAAATCAAGAGACGGGATATATATAGGTCAAGGAAATAAAGTTATAAAATTCGTTTCAGAAGATAAAGAAAATCCTGCTAAATACTATGTTGTATCAGCATCAGCACATACTAAATATCCAACAGTAAAAATAGATATATCAACAGCAGAACCTTTAAAATTAGGAAGTCCTGCAACTTCAAATGAAAGAACAATTTACAAATATATAAATCCAGCTGTTTGTAAATCATGTCAATTACAAATGGGAATGACAATTTTAGAACCAAATAATGTATGGAATACTATGCCTTGTCACACTCATGAAAGAAGAATGGAAGTTTATTTATACTTTGATATGGATAAAGATTCAAGAGTATTTCATTTAATGGGAGAACCTAATGAAACAAGACATATAGTTATGGAAAATGAACAAGCTGTTATATCACCTTCTTGGTCTATACACTCAGGAGTTGGAACATCAAATTATACATTTATATGGGCTATGGCAGGAGAAAATCAAGAATATACAGATTTAAAAAATATTAAAATGGAAGAATTAAAATAAGAGGGAAAATATATAATGTCGAAAAAAGTTAAATTTAATAGAGATCAAATAGAACTTTATTTAATACTACTTCCTTTTGCTATTTGGTACATATTATTTATGTTTAAACCTATGTATGGTTTAGTAATTGCGTTTAAGGATTACAATTTATTTAAAGGTATATCAGGTAGTGATTGGGTTGGATTATTAAATTTTAGAGAATTTTTAACAAGCCCAGAATTTTATCAAACGCTAAAAAATACATTAATGCTGAATTTATATAGTTTAGTATTTGAATTTCCTTTTGCTATATTGCTTGCATTAATGTTAAATGAAGTTAAAAATAAAATATTTAAACTGTTTGTACAAACAGCATCATTTATTCCGTACTTTATAGCAATAGTTGTTGCAGCAGGGATAGCAATAAATATTTTATCTCCAAGTACTGGGGTTATAAATGTAATGCTTGAAAAAATAGGGTTACAAAAAGTATATTTTTTATCAAAACCTGAATATTTTAGAGGTATTTTTACAGGTCTTAATATGTGGAAAAATACAGGGTTTAATGCGGTTATATATTTAGCAGCTTTAACATCTGTAGATGAACAACTTTATGAAGCAGCTAAAATAGATGGAGCAGCTAAATTTGATCAATTATTACATATAACATTACCAAGTATATTACCTACAATAATTGTTATGTTGATCTTAAAAATAGGAAGTATGCTTAATATAGCATTTGAAACAGTATTATTATTATATCAACCTGCAACATATTCAACTTCAGATGTAATAAGTACTTATGTATATAGAACCGGTGTATTACAACAAAATTTTGGACTTGCAACTGCGGTAGGAATATTTAATGCAGTTGTAGCGTTAATATTAGTTTATTCTGCAAATAGAATAAGTAAAAAAATATCTAATTTGAGTTTATGGTAAGGGGTATAAATATGAAAATTAAAATGAGTACAGATGAAAAAATATTTTATACTATAAACTATATTTTATTAACAGTATTAGCAATAATGTTTATATATCCAATACTTTTTGTGTTTTCAGCGTCAGTAAGTAATCCATATTTGCTTGAAATAGGAGAAGTAACTTTTTTACCTAAAGGTTTTAATTTTAATTCTTTCTTTGCAGCAGTTAAAATTTCAGGTATATGGAGAGCATATGGAAACTCTGTGTTTATTACTTTAGTTGGAACAATAGTAAATATGCTTTTTACGGTGAGTGGGGCCTATGTTTTATCAAAGCCTGAATTAAAATATAGAAAAGTAATAATAATGTTAGTCGTAATGACTTTATGGTTTGATCCAGGATTAATACCTAGATATTTGAATTTTAGAGATTTAGGATTAATAAATACATACACTGGACTAATAATAGGTTTTGCAGTTAATACATTTAATGTAATAATATTAAAATCGTTTTTTGAAAGTATACCAAAATCACTTGAAGAATCTGCAAAAATTGATGGAGCATCACAATTAAAAATACTTACAAATATTTATTTACCGTTATCAACAGCAGCACTTACAACAGTTTCATTGTTTTATGCTATATCAAGATGGAATGGGTATTTCTGGGCGATGGTTTTATTAACAGATGATAATAAAGCACCATTACAAGTATTTTTGAAAAAACTTATAGTTGAAAAAAATACAGCAGGAGAGGCAGCACAATTAATATTACCTGAAAGTTTAACATCTCCTCAAAGTGTTATTTATGCTGTCATTGTTTTATCAATAGTTCCTGTGTTAATACTATATCCATTTATACAAAAATTCTTTAGAAAAGGTGTAACTTTAGGAGCAGTTAAGGGTTAAGAGTAATAAAAATAGTAAAAAAATAAAAGGTTAAAATATTATAGGAGGAGAAAATTTATGAAAAAAGTCTTATTAGTTGGATTATTTTCAGTTTTAGCAGTTATCGGTTGTAGTAATAAATTGGGAGCAAATAGTGAAAGAGAAACTACAATTTTTGCAATGCACTTAGGAAAGGCATTAGATCCTGAGTTACCTGTTTACAAAAAAGCTGCTGAAAAAACAAAAATTAAATTAGTAAATGTGGCTTCAAAAAATCAAACTGATGAAGTTCAAGCATTTAACTTAATGTTATCATCAGGGAAATTACCTGATATTATCGCATATGAATTAACAGCAGATCTTGAAAATTTAGGAATACAAGGTGGATTAATTCCTTTAGAAAAATTAATTGATAAATATGCACCAAATATAAAGAAATTCTTTGAAGAAAATCCTAGATATAAAAAGGATGCTGTAGCTGTTGATGGACACATTTATATGATACCTAATTATTATGATTACTATAATTTAAGAGCATCTCAAGGAAACTATATTAGAAAAGACTGGTTAAAAAAATTAAATTTAGAAGAACCTAAAACAGTTGAAGATTTATATAATGTATTAAAAGCATTTAGAGAAAAAGATCCTAATGGAAATGGTAAAAAAGATGAAGTACCTATTTTCTTTAGAGCAAATAATGTAAGAAAAGTTTTAATGCCACTTACAGATTTATTCAAAGCTAAAGTAACTTGGTATGATAAAAACGGTGTACCTGCTTATGGACCTGCACAAGAAGAATATAAAGATGCTATGATACAACTTGCTAAATGGTATAAAGAAGGTTTAATTGATAAAGAAGTATTTACAAGAGGTATGACTTCAAGAGACTATATGCTTTCTAATAATTTAGGAGGATATACTAATGACTGGTTTGCAAGTACAGGAGCATACAATGGTAAATTAGCAGATAAGATACCTGGATTTGATTTTTCTGTAATTTTACCTTTAGTTTATAAAGGAAATAATAAAACTACATTTAGTAGATCAACTCATTTAGGTGGTTGGGGAATATCTTCAAGTGCTAAAAATCCTGAAGAATTAATCAAGTATTTTGATTTCTGGTTCTCAGAAGAAGGAAGAAGATTATGGAACTATGGTATTGAAGGAGAAGATTATACTTTAGTTGACGGTAAACCAATATTTACTGATAAGATATTAAAAGATTCTGAAGGAAGAAATCCTTTATCTGTATTATATACAATAGGAGCACAATTTAGATTAGGTATGTTCCAAGATGCAAATTATGAAAAACAATGGGCATCTAAAGAAGCATTAAGTGCGATGAACTTATACATGGAATCAAATGTTATAGAAGATTTATTCCCTGAATTAAAATACACTCAAGAAGAATCAAAAGAATTATTAAAAATAGAAGCACAAATGAGAGCTTATGCTGAAGAAATGTCTCAAAAATGGATACTAGGAACTTCAAGTGTTGAAAAAGATTGGGATTCATACATTAAGAGATTGAATGAATTAGGTTTAGGAAGAGCAAATCAAATAATGAAAACTGCTTATGATAGATTTAATAAATAAAAATATACATAAGGCATCAAATTATTGATGCCTTTTTTAAAAAGTATACTTTAATATAATCGATGGAAAGGTTTATTATGAAAAAAATTTTATTTTTCAGTTTTATATTCAGTACTTTAGTTTTATTTGGTACTGAAAATAAGAAAATAGATATTTCTATAACTAAAAATGAAAAAAGTACAAATGTTAGAAGTAATGCTAAAATAAGCGATGTAGAGCATATTAGACTTAAATTTAAAGAGTTTATTACTAAAAATCCAGAAGGTATAGTTTTAAAAAAATTAACAGAAGAAGAAGCTGAGGAACAATTAAGACTTTTAGATAAAAAAGTTGAAGATTTATTACTTAAACTTGACATAAATAGCAACGAATATGTTTTTTCACACTTGAAAAACTTAAAAAATGAAGCAGTGTTAAGAACTAATTTTCTTGAAATTGTTAATATGTGTAAAGCTTATGAGTTTTTAGGTAGTAAATATTATAAAAATTCTGAACTTAAAGAAAGAATTATAAAAGCACTAACTATACTTAATAAAAATTACTATTATGTAGGTGGAAAAGAAACTGGAAACTGGTGGCAATGGGAAATAGGTATACCAAAAGCTATAAATGAAATATTTGTAATAATGGGTAATGAATTGCCACAAGAACTAAAAATGAAACTTTTAAATGCTTCATCATACTTTCAACCTGATGCTAGATATTCAGGTGCATCTGAAGGGGCAAAATATTCAACCACTACTGAAAAAAGATTAAGCACAGGTGGAAATCGTGCTGATACTGTACATATTTCATTTTTAAGATCAGTTTTATTAAATGATGAACAAGGTATAAAAGATGCTACATCTGCCATGTCACCTTTATTTGAATATGTGAATGAGGGAGAAGGATTTTATGATGACGGTTCATTTATTCAACATGGATCAGTAGCATATAACGGAACATACGGGACTGTACTGTTGTCAGGTTTGAGCCAAGTCATATATTTAAGTGGAGGAACAAAATTTGAAATAAAAAATGAAAAAATTTCAAATATATATGAATCAATAGTAAATGGATATAATTATTTATTAATTAATGGTGGAATGAATGACTCTGTAAGTGGAAGAGCAATATCAAATGACACTGACTTAGAAAGAGCAGTTAATTTTTTACAGGCTATAGCATTAATTTCAGAAGGTGCTGATAAAGAAGACAAGGGGAAAATACAATCATTAATAAAAAGAGTTTTAATTGAAAATAATAGTTATAATATACCGGAAAAAGTAAAAAATATAGTTACTAGAGCAATACTTGTAAATATATTAAAAGATAAAAAAATAAAAGCTGAAAAACTAGTTGGTAGTAAAATATTTAGTAACATGGATAGAGCAGTTCAATTTGGAAATAAAGGTGGTAAGGTTCTTATATCCATGCATTCTAATAGAGTAGCTAATTATGAAACTATGCTTAATGAAAATGTAAAAGGCTGGCATACAGGTGACGGTATGACATATATTTACGGGAATGATTCAAAAACATTTAATGAATACTGGCCTACAGTAGATATGCTTATGTTACCTGGAACAACAGAAAGTGATAAAGAAAGAGAATTAAAATCAGGTGAAAGAAGAGCTATACCTGCTCTTAATACTTGGGTAGGTGGAGCAAGTAATGGTAAATATTCTTTTATAGGTATGGATTTTATCTCACATAATGATAAAACAAAAGCAAAAAAATCTTGGCTTATGTTAGGTGATGAAGTAATAGCAATAGCTTCTAATATTACAAGTGAAGATGGAAAAATTGTTACAACTATAGATAATAGAATATTAAATCATAATAAAAAAGTGTTTGTAAATGGACTAGAAGTATTTGAAACACAAAGCATACCAAGTGTAAAAGGAACATGTATAATATTTAAAGATGAATATTTAAATGAAACTATAGGATATAAATTTATAGATATTCAGAATGCACAGGTATCATTTGAAAGTAGAATAGGTTCATATAAGGATATTGGTGGAAAATCAAAGGAAAAAATTGAAAAACAATATTTCAAACTATCTATAAATCATGGACAAAATCCACAAAATATGAAATATGCATATACTATTTTGCCTATGTTTAATGATTATGAAATAGAGGACTATAATTTAGAAAATATTAATATACAACAACTAGATGAAAATATTCATATTGTTAGAATTAAAAACAAGAATTTATTAGCAATAAATATGTGGAATGATGAAGCAAGTTTAAGTACTGATGGGATGCATATAAAAGGGCATCTATCAGTTTTAAAAGTTAATAAAAAAGACGGTATAGAACTTACTTTAAGTAACCCTACACATTTAATGCCAAATACAAAGGTAATATTAGAAGGTAAGTATAAATTATCTAAGGCTAATGAGAATGTTAAAATATATTCAGAAGATAATAAAACAATTTTAGAAGTTTATTTAGGAACAAATGGGAAATCAGTAGTATTAAATTTGAGAAAGGAAATGTAATATGAAGTTAAGCGAGGAAGCAAAGACGAAATATTCAAAAGAATATGTACTTGAAAATGAAATAATATATTCTGCATTACATAATGCTTTAAGTAAAATTGATAAAAATTTAAGCTCATTTATAAATCAATTTCCAAGACCTGCAAGTGTTAATAATATCTATCCTGGAATTTTAAATGGTGGAGAATGTGATGACTGGACAAGTGGATTTTGGACAGGAATATTATGGTTAGCTTATGAAATAACAAAAGATGAAAGATATAAAAGCGTTGCAGATTTTCAACTTATTTCATATAAAGAAAGAATAGAAAATAAAGTTGCAGTAGATCACCATGATTTAGGATTTTTATACACTCCATCAGTTGTTGCAAATTATAGAATAACGAAAAGTGAAGTTGCAAAATATACAGGAGTTCTAGCAGCACAACATTTAATTACAAGATTTAGAGAAAAGGGTGAGTTTATACAAGCTTGGGGAAAATTAGATGAGCCAAATGACTATAGATTAATAATAGATTGTAATTTAAATGTACCTTTACTTTTCTGGGCATCAGAAGCAACAGGAGATAATAAATATAAAGAAATTGCACAAAAACATTTAAATACAGCTGCAAATGTTGTAGTTAGAGAAAATGGTTCAACTTTCCATACATATTATTTTGATTATGATACAGGTAAACCTAAAAAAGGAGTAACGGCTCAGGGAAAATCTGATGATTCAACTTGGGCAAGAGGTCAAGCATGGGGAGTATATGGATTTGCATTAGCATATAAATACTTAAGAGATGATAAATTTATTGATTTATATAAAAAGGTTACAAATGTATTTTTAAGTAAATTACCTAAAAATAATGTTTGTTATTGGGATTTAGATTTTGATGATAGTTCAAATGAACCAAGAGATGCTTCATCAATTCCAATTGTTGTTTGTGGAATTTTAGAAATGGCAAAATATCTTCCTAAAGACGATGAAGATCAAAAAATATATATGAATGCAGTAAAAATTATGATGAAATCGCTTATCGAAAACTATACTACAAAAGACATGGACTATTCAAATGCCTTACTTAAGGAATCAGTTTACAGTAAACCGCATAATATAGGTGTTAATGAAAGTTGCATTTGGGGAGATTACTTCTATATGGAAGCTCTTGTAAGACTTTTAAAACCTGATTGGGAGGTTTACTGGTAATGAAAAAACTGATATTTTTACTACTAATTCCTTATGTATCATTTGCAAGTGGTTTTGTAAAATATACCGGAGAAGGGCAATTTAATTCTTTTAAGCCTGACATATTAAAAAATCATAAACAATTTCATAATTTTGATTTTAGATATGATATTAATAAAGATATTTATGTAGGTGGAAGAACAGATTTATTTTTTAATAATATATATGCTTTTGGTGAATACAAAACAAAGAGAGTAGGAATTAATACAGTTGGAATAAAAGCTGTTATACAACTTGCGGGTAAAAACGGATCAGAATATAACAATACAATTGGTAGAAATGCAGGAGACATAACTCTAGCTGTTAAAGACTATTTTGCATTAAATAATACATATAATGTTGTTGATGTATATTACAAATCTCATTATGGTATATATCCTAAAGAAATTGGAGCTCAGATTTATTCAAAAATAGATAAGATAAAAAATATAAGCTTTGAAGTAAAAGCAAATGCTTTTTATGAGTTTAAAAATAATTTTGATGAATCTTATACTAAGTTTAAACTTGAAACTAAAGCAAAAAAAGAACTTGATAAAATAAAAGCAGATAATAAAATAGCTAAAGCAAAGAATGCTGAAATAAAAAAAATATCTAATGGTAATAATAATACCGATATAAAATCGCTTATTGATGAATGGAAAAGTAAAGCGGAAAAATATCAAGGAAGCGAAAAGGAAATATATTTAAGTTTCTTAAATGATACAAAAGAAATAAAGAAAAAGTTATGTGAAAAATTACCAGATGATTTAAAAAAATATAAAGATGATGACTTATTTTTAAATGAGGCATTAAAAGAATTATTGTATTCTACATATAGCTCTTGTACAAACCAAGATGCACTAAAAAAAGCTTTGCTAAACAGTACTGATAAATTATATAAAGTTGACTCGAAAGATTTTATTAATAATAAATCATCATATGGTGCAGGTGTAGAATTTAAGATGACGTATAGACCTATTGAAGCTTTAAGTATTATTTCTGGAATGAAAATGAAATTTAAAAATGTAAATTATTATGCTAAATCTAATTTAGTTGAAGTTTCAGGAAAGGAATTTACTTATTCGATAGAACCTAATATAACTTTTAAACATACAGCCAGAGTTAATTCATTTACTTTTGACAATTCTGTTTATTTTTCATATGAATATAATGGTAAAAATAATTTTAAAATGATACCTGAATCAAGCATAAAATATGATTTTTTAAGAAACTTTATGCTAAAAGTATCTGCAAAAGCAATAGTAAATAATTTAAGAGTATCAACATTTAATGTTAGTGGACAAATGGAATATAAATGGTAATAATATCACTACCTAATTTTGTTAGGTAGTGTTTTTGTTATAAATACTTGAAAAAATGGGAGTAAAATTGTATAATGTAAAATAAAATTAAAAAAGGAGGAGCTTATGAAATTATTAATTAATCAAGTTTTTGATGTGCTTAATGATAATGTTAAAAGAATATTTAATTTAGAGCTTGATTTAAGCGATATTCAAAATTCTACAAAACCAGAATTTGGAGATTTTCAATCAAACTTTGCAATGACAAAATCAAAGAAATTAGGTCAAAATCCACGACAAATCGCTACTACTTTAATTGATAGCTTCAACGGACAAGATATTATAGAAAAAATAGAAGTTGCAGGACCGGGATTTATAAATATATTTGTAAAAAGTGAAGTATTAAATCAAAATATAGATAAAATAGGTAAAGAAAATTTTGACTATGGAATTGATAGTAAAAAAACAGTTGTAATTGATTACTCATCTCCAAATATTGCTAAAAGAATGCATGTTGGGCATTTAAGATCAACTATAATAGGAGATGCACTAAAAAAAATATATAGAGAACTAGGATTTAAGGTATTAGGTGATAATCATATAGGAGATTGGGGAACTCAATTTGGCAAACTTATAGTTGCATATAATAAATGGCTTGATAGAGAGGCGTATGAAAATAATGCAATTGAAGAACTCGAAAGATTGTATGTTTTATTCTCAAATGAATCTAAGCTTAATCCAAGTTTAGAAGAAGAAGCAAGAGAAGAACTAAGAAAAGTTCAAATTGGAGATCCTACAAATCTTGCATTATGGAAAGAATTTATAACTTATTCAATGAAAGAATATGATAAAGTTTATAGTAGACTTGATATTGAGTTTGAATTAGTAAATGGTGAATCATTTTATAATGATATAATGCCTCAAGTTTTAGATTCGCTTAAAGAACAAAAAATAGCAGTTGAAGATAAAGAAGCTTTAGTTGTGTTCTTTAATGAAAAATATAATTTACCACCTTGTATAGTTCAAAAGAAAGATGGAAGCTTTTTATACTCAACATCTGATTTGGCAACTATAAAATATAGAAAAGATGCACTTGATGTAGATGTAGCCTTATATGTTGTTGATGAACGTCAACAAGGACACTTCAAACAAGTATTTGCAATATCTGAAATGATGGGTGAACCATATAATTATGAAAAACATCATACTTATTTTGGAATAATGAGATTTGGAGATGGAGTAATATTTTCATCAAGAGGTGGAAACGTAATTCGTTTAATAGATTTATTAGATCAAGCTAAGTCAGAAGTTAGAAAAGTTGTAGATGAAAAAAATCCAGATTTAAGTGAAGCAGAAAAAGATAATATATCTGAAATTATAGGTGTAGGTGCAATTAAGTATTTTGACTTAAGTCAAAATAGAACATCTCCTATATTGTTTGATTGGGATAAGGTGCTAAGCTTTGAAGGAAACACGGGTCCATATTTACAATATACATATGTTAGAATTAATTCTATAATGAATAAATTAGAAGATTCATTCGATAAAGGAAATAAAGTGCTAGTTGATGGTTCTACAGATATTGAAAGAGAGTTATCTTCAATGATACTTAAGTTCCCTACAGCAGTTATAAAAGCATATGAAACAAATAAACCAAATCTTATTGCAGACTACATATTTGATTTAGCTAAAAAGTACAACAGTTTCTATAATTCAACAAAGGTACTTACTGCTGATACAAAAGAATTAATACAAAGTCGTGTACTTTTATCTGAAAAGGTAGGTATGATTTTACAAAAAGGATTAGCATTATTAGGAATAAAAACAGTAAATAAAATGTAAAATGGTGAATTTTTTCGCCATTTTTTTATATGAAAAGATAGATTGTTATAAAACATGTAGAGTTTGAGTAAATACAGTATCTAAATGCATAAATGCTCTAGATTCAGCGATTCTAAAAGCTAATATTTTTTTAATATTAGAATTTTGTTGATCGAATAGTAATTTTTTAGCTGCTAAATCAATAGCTGCTGCTTCAGTTCTTTGAGAAACTATTTATGCTTATTATATTTTCCACT